>CAYRGA010000015.1:0-27096 GCA_964423705.1 uncultured Oscillospiraceae bacterium | reverse complement strand
CCATGCTTACACAGGTGACCAGATGATTCTTGACGGTCCGCACAGAAAAGGCGACCTCAGAAGAGCAAGAGCAGGTGCTGTAAACATAGTTCCTAACTCTACAGGTGCTGCTAAGGCTATCGGCCTTGTTATCCCTGAGCTCAACGGTAAGCTCATCGGTTCCGCACAGAGAGTTCCGGTTCCGACAGGTTCCACAACTATCCTTACAGCTGTAGTTAAGGGCAAAGACGTTACAGTTGATGCTATCAATGCAGCTATGAAAGCAGCTTCTTCAGAGTCCTTCGGTTACAACGAAGACCAGATCGTTTCTTCCGATATCGTAGGTATCAGATACGGTTCATTATTCGATGCTACACAGACAATGGTAGCTAAGATTGCCGATGACCTCTATGAAGTACAGGTTGTTTCCTGGTATGATAACGAAAACTCATACACAAGCCAGATGGTTAGAACAATCAAATATTTTGCTGAATTGAACTAGTTCCGAAATATTAAAATTACATGCCCCGCGGTTTTTGCGGGGCATTTTTATATATGACGGATAATTTTAAAAAATATTATATTTTTTGTGTATAATAGTATTGAAATTATTGAGTGCAGATGATAAAATAAACATAAATCATCATTTGCGAAGATGCCAAAACTGTATTTTGCAGATTTGGTCGTGAAATTGAGCCGAAGAATGGCGAAAATGCGTTTGACATTGTACGTGATTTATGATATAACAGAAATTGAAAAAATAATTTTAAAAACAGATTTATTTGTGCGTTTCGGCACAGGATATGAATGGGTTGTATTGCGCCAGAATATGAAAGCTAATACTTAAAATGGGTGATTGTATGAAAAAAATGATTTTTATTGTGAATCCTCTTTCGGGAAAAATGAAAATACAGTCGGTACTGCTGGAGGTTATAAAGATGTTTAACGAGGCGGGCTACAGTACACAGGTATGTGCTACTCTGCGCCGTGGCCATGCAGCTCAAATCGCCGCCGAAGCACCGGAGGATACCGATATTATAGTGTGCAGCGGAGGAGACGGCACTCTTAATGAGGTAGTAAGCGGAGTTCTTAAGGCGGGAAAGGTGGATATTCCTATAGGATATTTGCCCGCGGGAAGCACAAATGACTTCGCGAATACCTTCGGATTGCAGACTGACATTAAGAAAGCTGCTGCAGCTGTTATATGCGGCACACCGCAGGCTGTGGATATTGGCTTGTTTGACGAAAATGATTATTTTTCATACATTGCCTCCTTCGGAGTGTTCACATCCATTTCGTACAATACACCACAGTCAATAAAAA
Organism: uncultured Oscillospiraceae bacterium; assembly: GCA_964423705.1. Taxonomy (GTDB): domain Bacteria; phylum Bacillota; class Clostridia; order UMGS1810; family UMGS1810; genus CAKSIN01. Next base: position 25,794 of record CAYRGA010000015.1, on the reverse strand, counting down.
ACACCTTCGGTCATTTGGCATATGTATTCGGCGGAATAAAGGATATAACCAAGATAATACCGTACCGCGTCACGGTAGAAGCCGACGGAAGGACTTACGAGGGGGATTACATTTTCGGTTCTGTCACCAACACCACATCGGTCGGCGGTATAGTGAAGCTTGACAGCTCACTTGTGAAAATGAATGACGGTCTTTTTGAAACGGTATTGGTGAAAAATCCCGCTAACATCAATGATTTGAATAAAATAATAGGCGGCTTGACAACTTCAAACTTCAACGACAATGTCTTTGAATTTATAAAATCCGAAAAAATCGTTATGCATTTTAAAGAGGAAATGGACTGGTCACTTGATGGTGAACACAAAAAGAGCGGCAAAGACGTAATCGTAAAAAATCTGACAAAAGCGATAAAGCTGATAAAGTAGGTAATATTTATGTCAAAAAACATAATCGAATATTTTGAAAATATATGTAAAATACCGCACGGCTCGGGAAATACTTTGAGGCTTGCCGAGTATTGCTGCGAGATTGCCGATAAAAACGGTCTTTGGTATCAAATGGATGACAGTGGAAATGTAACGGTGAAGAAACCACCGTCGGTCGGTATGGAAAATTGCCCGACGGTTATAATACAGGGGCATCTGGATATGGTGTGTGCCAAAAAAGCGGGCAGTAGCTTTGATTTTGATAAAAGTGGGATAGAAATCGTGAAAAACGGTGATTTTATAAGTGCGAAGGACACTACACTCGGTGCCGATGACGGTGTGGCTGTGGCGTATGCACTGGCACTGATGGAGGATGACAGTATCGTTTGCCCTCCTCTTGAAATTGTTTTGACCTCGGAGGAGGAGGTCGGAATGACAGGTGCCGAAAATTTGGATGTTGCTGATTTGAAGGGGAAAAAGCTTATAAATATAGACTCTGACAGGGAGGGTATCTTTACAGTCAGCTGTGCCGGCGGCATAAATGTAAAAGCTGTGTACAAATATGAGGCGGGAAACAGCGGCGGTACACTGTGCAGAGTTAAGCTCAGCGGATTTAAAGGCGGACATTCCGGAACGGAAATAAATACCGGAGTGTTAAATGCCAATAAGGTTATAGGTGAAATTCTCTATAAGCTTCAACAATTCGGCATTCGTCTTGTGGATTTCTGCGGCGGCGATAAGCCGAATGCGATAGCGGCATATGCGGAGGCGACTTTTTTGACAGAGCATGGAACCGAAACAGAAGTTAAAAATTCAATTTTACGGCTGTTTCGGGATTTTAAGAAAAAAGCGGGTTTTTTCGATTCCGACATGAGGTGTGATATAAGCTTTGAAGCTACAGATAGCATAATGGCAATGAGTGAATTCGATACATGCGGAATCAGTGAATTTATGAGCTGTGCTCCGAACGGTGTTGTGGCTATGGAAGAGAGCATAGATGGATTGGTAAGGACGTCATTGAATATCGGAACAGTGCGCAGCAGTGCCGAAACTGTAGAAATCGTCCTTTCACTCAGAAGCTCGGACAACGCCGATTTAAAAAGGCTTGAAAATGAAGTCAGAGGCCTCGCCGAGAAATTCGGCTTTAATGTCGGTACGGACGGTGCGCACCCTGCGTGGGAATATGCCGGAAAGTCGGAGCTTTTTGATATAATGACAGACGTATACAAAAATAAATACGGCAGAAATCCGACAGTCACATCCATACATGCAGGTCTTGAGTGTGCTGTTTTTGCAGATAAAATAAAGGGCTTGGAGGCAGTGTCTGTAGGACCCGACATATACGATATTCACACCGTGAATGAAAAGGTTTCGGTGTCGTCGGTAAACAGAGTATGGGAGTATCTCAAAGCCGTTCTGGCAAGCATGCCGCACCGAAAGACGTTTTGAACCGCGATGAGGATAAGCCGTTAAATACGGATTTTGATTAAATTTTGTTGAAAACGATGGAGTTGATACAATGGAAAAGCAAATGACAAGCAAAGAATTTTTTAATCATGTTTTAAAAATACTAAGTGATAAAGCTTCTGAAAACGATTATATGGATGATGAGCTTATAATGATTCCGCAGTTGGTGGAAACAGGCAGACAATATGTAATGAAATGGCTTTCGGACACAGCCTTTAAGGATACATTTAAGGGGAATACCACCGGCTATTACCTCTCACTCTGCGCAAATGCCGTGGGCGGCGGCATGATGTACGCTTCAAGCTGGGCAGACAGTGAGAATAAGCTTAGGGAACTTAAATACGATGCGCTTTACGACGGAAGTGTATGGGAAAATATTTTTGCGCTTGCGGAGCTCGGTACCGTTGCAGAAAAAACGGAATTTCAAAAATTTATAATATGTCTTTTTGAAGCGTGGGTCAAAGAAGCAGTGCCGTACCTTTCGTGCGAAAACGCCGGAGATTATCTGATAGAATCCTTCAATGCATTCTTTTTGGTTGGTGCGGGCATAAAGCTCTGTACGCTGGGTTTTTGAAAAATCTGTCGTACGCTCCGACATTTACCATTAGTTAAAATCACATTCGCTGTACATAATAACAGAGGATGTGATTTTTTTGTTGAAAAAGCGATTTTTGATGTCCTTTGTACTATGCATTGTAGCCATGTTTTCTTTCAGTGTTCGGCTTTATGATTCATCATGCTTTAAGCAATACGAAAAATGCGCGGCGGCTTGGAACAAATACAAGCACAGTCAAAAGAGAATGACCGCGCGTAATAACTATGGTGCATACCGCTCCTTTATGCGTGTTGCCGAGGAAAAGTTTGTAATTCCCGGTCTTGATGACGGATTTGTACCGCAGGGGATAACCTTTTGCGAAAGTCTGGATTCGTTTATGCTTTCGGGATATTCGTCACGCGGAGGAGCAGCGTACATTATAACCGTGAATGCTTCAAGCGGAAGAATAAACGGTGAATACGAAATACAAAAATCCGACGGAAGTGTGTTTTGCGGTCACAGCGGCGGAATCACGGCGTATGGGAAAAATATATACATTACCGACGGTTATATATTGTACTATATTTCTCTGCATGAATTTACGTCCTCGGCATCATCTGTCAGGATAAACGGCGAAATCCTGCTTCCGTCCTCGGCATCTTTCATAAGTGCGTATGACGGCTATCTGTGGGCAGGGAATTTTTATCACAAATCCCTGGGAAGCAAATACGATTTCAGAGTGAGTGACAAATACGGCAATGAATACCGCACGCTTATAGTTGGCTACAGATTTGACAGCAACGAAATCGGCGGCATAAGAACGCTTAAGGACTACATGACGGATACGGCAGAGCCGTATGCTGCCGTGTTTGCTCCGGATGAGGTTCAGGGGGCTGCCTTTACGGATTCGGGAGATATGCATTTGAGCTGTTCTTACGGCAGACGGATAATGTCGTCGCAGCTTTTGTATAAATATCCGTTGAAAAGGAAATGCGATTCATATATAACTATTTGCAGCAAGTCTGTCCCGGCTTGGTTTTTAAACAATGACAGGCTGATAGATGTGATATATTCATATCCAATGAGCGAGGGGGCAGTGAGCCGAAACGGATGTGTTTATGTGATTTTCGAATCAGCATCGGAAAAATATATCGAAACCGCTCTTGACCCCACGGACTGCGTATGGGGTATGGATTGGAAAAAATTAAAATTTGCTATTGACAAATAATGGTTATAGTGATATAATCCTATTAAACTTATAGGAATTGTAGTTATTAATTAATTGAAAGGGTGTTATGAATGAAAATTTACGGTTCAGTAACAGAGCTCATCGGAAAAACTCCGCTTTTAGAGCTGAAAAACTATGAAAACAAAAAGGATTTGCGTGCATCGGTGATTGCGAAGCTTGAATACCTTAATCCGGCAGGCTCGGTAAAGGATAGGATAGCGTATGCTATGATAGATGAAGCCGAGAAAAGCGGAAAGCTGAAGAAAGGCGCAGCTATAATCGAGCCTACTTCGGGAAATACCGGTATAGGCTTGGCGGCTATATGCGCTGCTAAGGGCTACAGACTGATAATAACCATGCCGGAAACCATGTCTGTCGAAAGACGGAATTTGATGAAAGCTTTCGGTGCCGAACTTGTGCTTACAGACGGTGCTAAGGGCATGAAGGGTGCCATTGATAAGGCTGAGGAGCTTAAAAATACCATAGAAGGCTCCATAATAGCCGGTCAATTTGTAAATCCTGCGAATCCCGCGGCACATGTCAGAACCACCGGTCCCGAAATATGGGAGGATACAGACGGTACGGTAGATATTTTCGTAGCCGGAGTGGGAACAGGCGGAACAATTACCGGTGTCGGCGAATACTTAAAATCAAAAAATCCGAATATAAAAATTGTCGCTGTCGAGCCGAAAAGCTCTCCGGTGCTCTCCGAGGGTACTGCGGGACCTCATAAAATCCAGGGAATAGGTGCCGGATTTGTACCCGAGGTGCTTAACACAAATGTTTACGATGAGATTATAGCCGTAGCAAATGAAGATGCGTTTGAAGCCGGACGTGAATTGGCAAAAACCGAAGGTGTCCTTGTGGGAATATCGTCGGGTGCCGCACTGTGGGCAGCCGCACAGCTTGCGGGAAGAAAGGAAAATGAAGGCAAAAAAATAGTCGTTCTGCTTCCCGATACAGGTGACCGCTATCTTTCCACGCCGCTTTTCTCGTAAAATTTGACTATTGACAACAGGTGGATATAATGGTAATATTTTAATGTAAATTTATTTGTTTTGAGTATTAAACAAAAGGAGCTTGATATTATGAAAAAGAAAATTTCGATTATTTTATCGGCAATATTGATATTTGCATCTGTTTTGACACTCAGCTCATGCTCAAAAAACGATGCTGTAACCATTGCCGTTCCGAATGATACCACAAATGAAGCACGTGCACTGCTACTTCTTCAAAATTTGGATTTGATCACACTTAAGGACGGTGCCGGCATAACCGCTACAATAAAGGATATAGCCGAAAATCCGTATAATATTACCTTTAAGGAAATCGAAGCGGCACAGCTTCCTAACATGCTGAAGGATATGGACTACGCAGTTATCAATTCAAATTACGCTATTGAGGCGGATTTGAATCCCGTAAAGGATTCTCTCGGAATCGAGGATTCATCATCGGCATACAGCAATATTCTCACAGTTAAGGAGGGCAACGAAAAGACTGACAAGACCAAGGCTTTGATAGCGGCTCTTGAAAGTAAGCAGGTTGCGGATTTTATAGCCGATGAATATGACGGTGCTGTGGTAAGTACCGTAGAAAAAACCACCGACGGCTATGATAAATCGGTTGATTATGACAAGCTTAAGGGTGAGGCGATTACCGTTGCGGCTTCTCCGACTCCGCATGCGGAAATATTGAAAATCGCTAAGGATATTCTCGCCAAAAAGGGCGTTACACTTGATATAAAGGAATATACCGACTATGTTCAGCCGAACAACGTGGTTGAAAGCGGAGAAATAGATGCGAATTACTTCCAGCATAAGCCGTATTTGGATGATTTTAACGAACAAAACGGTACTCATCTCGTATCTGTTTCCGCAGTTCACGTAGAGCCACTGGGCATTTACGGCGGAAAACAGACCAGCCTGGATGCCATAAAGAAATAAATGAATTAATTGCCGTTAGGCATAAAATGTAAATAAACTTGGCGGTATGCGCATCGCAGAATCAAATTTGGTTTTGCTGCGTCTGCCGCCTGTTGTTATTCATTACGCAAGGCGACAATTCGGAGGACATATATGATAGAAATTAAAAATCTTTCCAAGACATTCAATACTGCCGATAAAACAGTATCGGCTCTGAAAAATGTGAATATAACCATAGCCGACGGAGATATTTACGGTATAATAGGAATGAGCGGAGCGGGAAAAAGCACTCTTGTGCGCTGCATAAATATGCTGGAGCGTCCCACCGAGGGAAGCGTGATAATAGACGGCAGGGATATAGGTGCTTTAAATGCTGCAGAGCTCAGAGAAACCCGCAGAAATATAACCATGATTTTTCAGAGCTTTAACCTGCTGATGCAGCGTACTTGCCTGAAAAATATATGTTTTCCCCTTGAACTTGCCGGCGTGAGTAAGGCAGAGGCTAAAAAGAGGGCGCTTGAATTGCTGGAAACGGTGGGACTTCCCGACAAGGCAAATGCGTATCCAGCACAGCTTTCGGGCGGACAGCAACAGCGTATCGCTATCGCGAGGGCATTGGCTACAAATCCGAAGGTACTTTTGTGTGATGAAGCGACAAGTGCGCTTGACCCGAAAACCACACACTCAATACTGGAACTTATACGCGATATAAATAAAAAGCTGGGCATAACAGTGATAATAATAACACATCAGATGAGCGTGGTAGAGGAGGTTTGTAGCCGCGTGGCGATACTCGATAACGGTGAAGTTGTCGAAGAAGGTGATGTAAGTAAGATTTTCGCAAATCCAAAGTCATCTGCGGCAAAACGCCTTGTTTTCCCGGACGGTGCCAACAATATAGAATCGGACAGTGACAGGGAATGTCGTATCAGAGTAGTGTTTAACGGTGCACTTGCCGCCGGAGCACCGCTTATAACCCAAATGGCGATTGATAAAAACATAGCGGCAAATATTCTATACGCATCCACACGTATAATAGGGGACAAGGTGTACGGCAATATGCTTCTGTCCATACCGAAGGACGGGGACACGTTAAAGACGGCGAAGGACTATTTGCAGTCGGTCGCCGATGTGCTTGTAGAGGAGGTTTGAGTATGTTTGATAAGGTATTTTCTTCAAAAGCCATGACGGAGGCTTTATACATAATTAAGACCGAATTTCCACTGGCAGTGTGGGAAACCGTGTACGTGACAATCGTTGCGACGCTGTTTGCCGTGATTATCGGCTTGCCGCTGGGTATTCTGCTCACAACCGGTGAGGAGGATGGTGTGCTTCCTCTTCCGAAATGGATAATGCACATACTAAATGTATTTATAAACCTTCTTCGTTCGGTGCCGTTTTTGATACTTATGGTTTTGGTCGTTCCGTTTACAAGGCTTATCGTAGGCACCGCAGTCGGAACCACGGCATCCATAGTGCCGCTTGTTATTGCCGCATTTCCGTTTGTGGCAAGACTTGTGGAGAGCAGCCTGAGGGAAATAAATCCCAATATTATAGAAGCGGCTCAGAGCATGGGCGCATCTCCTTTTCAGATAATCGTTAAGGTGATGATACCCGAAAGCATTCCGTCGCTGATATCCAATGCGACCATTGCCGTTACCACCATACTCGGCTACTCGGCGATGAGTGGAATTATAGGCGGAGGCGGTCTGGGTAAAATCGCTATCAATTACGGATATTACCGATATAAATATCTGGTTATGATAGCTGCGGTTATACTGCTTATAGTGCTGGTTCAGGTATTCCAGAGCATTGGTACACGCGCCGCAGCACGCTCCGATAAGCGTTTAAAATAAAAAGCTATGCACCCCGCATTTTGCGGAGTGCATAGCTTTTTGACTTTATATTGCTTTTGACGGAATTAAAACTCTATAACCATGCCATCATATGAAACGATGAAATTGTCTTTTTCCACGTATTTTACCAAATCGTCATAAAGGCACTTTTCGCCGTTGTGCGAGAAGTGATTTAAAACGTATAAGGTATCATCATTGCCGATACCCATTTCAACAAATCTTTTTCGTATCTCAATGCAATCTTCAACACTTAAGTGTCCCGTATAAGTGCGCGGACTTGCGCATTTCGTGCAGTCAAGTGAAACCAAATTTATGGTTTTGTCATATTTAGAAAGGTATTCCCATGTGTCATCGGGGTAAATGTCGGTGTCGTTGGAATACAAAAGAACATTTCCGTCCTTCTCGATAAGGTATATATACGGGTTTGAGGATGGATCGTGCGTCGCATTAAGTGCGGTTATGGTGTATCCCTCGGCTTCAAATGGCTTAAACGGTTCAATCATTATAGGCTTAACAATATCCTGATGGATATTGAAGCTCTTTATGACATCGTAGGATGCTTTCGCCGAATAAACCGTCATTGGCACAACTTCGGACATATGGGCAAATCCGGGTCCTCTTGCTACCATGTCCTCTGCGTACAAATGGTCGCAATGTGAGTGCGTTATAAGGCAGGTTTTGATTTTTTCAAGCGGTATGTTGTACTTTAAATAGTGAGTGTAGGTGTCTGCCGGAAAATCTATGAGCAATTTGTCGTCCAAAATCGCCTGGCTTCGGGTTCTTATATTCCTTCCGCCCAGCTTTTTTGCTTTGCGGCATACGTCACATTCGCAGAACAATGCAGGTATTCCTTCAAATGCACACGTTCCGAGGTATTGCAGTTTCATAAGCTATCTCTCCCTAAGTGATTGTAATGATGTATCTTGCCTAATTATATCATTTAGGATGCTTTATGTCAATTGCAAATTAAGGAATGGAAGCTTATTTAAGGCTTTTAAATTCCATAAGCGGCTCTATGGACTGCATGTCCTTAAATACCATTATTTTGATGTCGGCGTTTTCGCAATCATTTAGATTAAATTCGTCGATGTAAGAATTTGTGCCGTTATAGCTGAATTCAGCTTTTGACATATGCACATTTTTAAGCCTATCTCCGTCGTATACGGCCGCTATTATGTCGGCACCGAATATGCTTTTGTTTGTATAGACAAATTTAACCTTTACTGTTTTATTATCGGGAATTGTACCGTCGGTTATTTCGTTTCCGTCGCTGTCGGTAAATACTGCCGAAATGCACCCTAATCCGCCGTCGGCGGCTCTGAATGGCGCAGCCGAGAGATTTGCGCTGTTGCAGAGAGTCGCGGCGATAGGGTCGGACGGTGCTCTTTGGTCCACTTTCCAGCCGTAACGTACAGCCTTGGGGGATGATACGCCGTCCGCATAAACGTAGACCCTGTTATCCGAAATCTCTGCCGTCGCCTCCGTAAAGTTTACTCCGTCGTCACTTATCTCAAAGCCCCTGAGGGTGTCACCGTCGATTGACTTTAATCCATCGTCATGAGTGAATGTGAGAATGGCGGTGTTATTGCTGACGGTCATGCTTTTGTATACGGGGCCCAAGTATTCTGCGGTATCGCCGTACGCCAAAGCCATCGCACCCAGTGCGAGCCTTTCGCCGACTGGCTTTTTATATTTCGGATGTATGTCCTCCATGTCGCCCTCGTCTGTTATAACCGCCATGGCGGTATTTGGGACGGTAATCAGAGCTTTGAGCTGTGCTTCACGAAGCTCTGCGCTGTTGACGGTGTACGGTGCTACGTTTACAAATAAAAACGGCATGTCATCATTTTTGAAAAACTCTCTCCAGCTTTCTATCATCTGCGGAAAAATTTTGCCGTAATAATCGGGTGCGTTTACGTTGCTTTCGCCCTGATACCATATAACTCCCTTGATTGACAGATTTTTAAGCGGATGTATCATTGCATTGAAGTGGCAGCTTTCACTGCCGTCACAGTATACGGAATATTCACTGTCGTAATGAATCAAATCCGATGATACCCATTTTTCAATGCCGGTAGCACCCACCGATGCATTGATTATGCCTATGGGTACATCGTTTCCGAGCTTCTCGCGGAGCTTTCGCGCGAAATAATATGCTGTTGCGGAAAATTGACCTACACTTGACGGAGCGGCTTCCTTCCATTCACCTGTAAATACTTCATCGCACGGAACTGCGGAGGATAGTTTGCCTACGTCAAAAAGCCTTAAGTAACTGTCGGTCGAATGTACCTCACGGTCTGCAAGCATTTCTTCAAAACGCGGGTCGCCGCTGCTTTCGGCATTTCCGATAAGCTGGCTTACGGTAAATGCCATATTTGACTGGCCGCTTGCCAGCCATACCTCGCCTATCATAATGTTTGTAAGGGTTATACTGTCACTTGGTGCGTGCTGTGAACCGCTCACTGTGATTTCGTACGGTCCGCCGGCTTCCATTTCGTCCAGGACTGCGCACCATCTACCGTTTGCGGCAGTACAGGAGGCGGATTTTCCGTTTAGAGTTGCTGTCACTTCTTCGCCGTCTGCTCCGCCCTTTCCCCATATTTTGATTTTTTCACCGCGCTGAATGACCATGTTGTCGGTAAATACGCTTGAAACGGTGATTTTCTTTTTTAAAAGGTCTTTTTTCGCATAAACTGTCGTGTCGTCCGTAAGGTCGTTAAAGTCCACCTCGCAGAGTGAAATGTCTGCATTTCCGCTCCATCTTACCGTAAGTCTAAGCTTGGAAAGGTTTAGGCTATTGTCCGCCAAATCACTCAGCTTTAAATAGTAATATGCTTCCTTTGAACTGAGATTTTTTTCACTCCAGCTGTAAAGAGAAGAAAAAACATTCGGAGTATCGACACTGCTGTAGCTTAAGCTCATATCAAAGCATTCGCCGGAATTTCCCTTCGGTATTTTGATTACGGACAGTATATTTCCTACGGTTCTGCTGCCGTCATATTCATCGGCAAAGCTTATATCGATGCTGCTTGTGCCGAGCGGTATCAAAATCTCGCTTCCCATGACCGAATCCGACGCGGCATCGGCGATGACATAGATGTCGCTTTCGTCCGAGATATCCGCAGTGACTGTAAACCTGCTCTTTGCTCCGAGCTGGAGCGAATCAGCATTGTCGATACCGCCGACGGATTTGATATTATCATAAAATAAACCTTTTGAGATTTTGGCATTTTTTGTGTTGTTTGAGCTGATTGCGGAGCTTACGTTGACCTCATCGTCGGCAATTTCCGCTCCGTTGTTTAAGAGTACGGCAGATATGGTAAGCAGGCTTCCGTCCGAGAAATTCGTCAATGCCTTTGACCATTGCCCGTTGATTACGCTTGCTTCGCCGACAGAGGCATTGTTTACACTGATGACTACGGTATCACCGCCCGTAGCTGTGCCGCTTATCGTAAGCGGGCATGAGGTGAGATTGGAGCCCGATAGCGGAGAGGTGATGCTTAATTCGCCTATGCTTTCAACCACGTGGAAGTTGTTTTCTTCAAAGTAGCTTCTGCATTTCGCGGTTTCCGTGCTGTCAACGGTGTTATCTGAATTTACTATCTGTATGGATGAAAGTATTTTTGCTTTAAGTGCGTCTGTAACGCCAGAGCTTGTCGCATAAAAATTCGTATAGCCGTCCGTGCTGTGTGAGCCGCCCATGCAGCCGCCGAATTTTTCTATACTCGGATATTCGGGGTATTTCCATTTATCCGTATCGGCTGTACCTTCAAGAGTTAATTGCGAATCGGCTGCGTGCTTAAAATACATTTCCCTTAAGCCCTTCATTCTGCCGAAGGCGGTCAAATTTATCTTTTTGACCGATGCCGGAATGACAAGCTTCTGCGGTAATGTGACGTTGTAAAATGCCGTGCCGTCTATCTGTTCGACACCGGAGTTGATTTTAACGGAGGATATTTTCGAGCATGCGCTGAAGCAACCCTCCGATATGCGTTTAAGCGAAGAGGGGATAACCAAACCGATTTCCATATTTGAACAGGAATAGAAAGCACCACTTCCCAAGGTTTCAAGGCTTTTCGGCAGAAATCCCGTCTGTCCGTCCGTGTTAAAGCTTGTTAGACCGTAATTATACCGAAATGCATCCGAGCCAATGGAGGTAAGGGTATCGGGAAGGCTGACTGTAACAACGCAGTCTTTGAATGCATCCGATGAGCCCGATGCGGCAAAGGCAGAAGAGTCTATACTTTTTACGGTATAATATTCGTTATCGTATTTGACCTTTGATGGTATAACCAAATCAATTTTTTCATAGCTCTGCGGCCACACCGCAAAACCGCACACCGTAGCTGTTTTGTTTGTGTAGTCGGTTATGCGGTATCCGAGTGAATATTTATCGGCTTCGCCGTTTATCATAAAATCACATTCGACCTTGCTTTCGGCTTTATCGTGTTTTTCGACTGTTATGCCGCTGCTTCTCTGCAAGATAAAATTATTTTCTTTAAAATATGTTTTGCATTTTTCAGTTTCGGCAGTATTAACTGCGTTGCTTGAATCGGTTACTTTGATGGGTGCGGTAAATTTATCTTTAAGCAAATCCAAAACCGCATAATTAACTGCATAAACCGAGGTATAAGATGATGAACAGTAGTTTCCGCCCATGCATCCGCCGTTATTTCCCGCAGCGGGTATACGCCATTTTTCTGTATCGGCTGTACCGTCAAGGGTGAGATTTGATGCTGAGGAGTGATTGAAATGTATCTCCTTCAAGCCCTTCATGCGTTCAAATGCACTTAAATTGATTTTCGTAGCCGTTTCGGGAATGTCGAGCTTTATCGGAAGGGTGTTGTTTCTGAATGCTTTTGCTCCGATTTCCTTTACTCCGCTTTTGATATCGATGGATAATATGGCATAGCAGTTTTCAAAGCAGCTTGCGGATATCGCATCTAAATTTCCGGGAATAACCAGGTCGACTGCCAATGATTCGCAGGAATAAAATACGCCGCTTCCCAGAGAGGTGAGTGTCGGCGGCAGAGTGCCTATCCTTGAATCCGTATCGAAGTATAAAAGACCGTAGTTATAGCTGAATGCATTGTTTCCGACGGAAAGTAGGGTTGACGGAAAGGTAACGGATTTAATGCAGTTTCTCTTTGGGTCTTTTGAACCGTATGCGGAAAATGCCGATGCGCCGATATGTGTGACTGTGTATTCGGTGTTTTGATATGTAACCTTCGACGGTATCACCAAGTCAATCTCGGTATCATCGCTCGGCCAATTTTCAAAACCGCACACGCAGACCGTTTCGGTGCCGTCTATTATTTTATAGCCCAGTGAGTATGAGGCTCCGCCCGAATATGTGAAATCGCAGGCGGTATAACTGCTTGTGCTTGATGTGCGGATTTCCGCCGTTGAACCATCGGCATGTGCGACGGTGCCAAAAGCGGACAGAGCCAGAATTGCAGACAGTAAAATTGAAAATACTTTCTTCATTTCATAATCCTCCATTGTTTTTTTCTATTATATCATCAGAAAAATGAAATTTATACTTGATTGCAGACTAAAAATATGATAAAGTGGACATGGAGAAGTAATTAAGGCAGGAGGTTTTAATATGCAAAATACATCGAAATCAAACATTATGATGGTTCCGAAAATCGACCCCTTTGAAATTGTAGTAACCAAGGGTGATATAACCGTTAATCCGCGGCGCGGAAATCCTCCCATACATATTCACAATCACTACGAGATATTTATAAATGTCACCGGAAATATTGATTTTATAGTGAAGAATAAAATTTACACTCTTTCGCACGGAGATATACTGCTTATAGAGCCGAATATTTATCACCACAGCATATACAAGCATGTATGTCACAATGAATATTATTACATATTTTTTCCTGTTTTTAATGATACTTTATTCCGTGCCATATTGAATTTTGACGATGATGGTGACAGAATGATACGCTTGCCGTCCAAGACACGAGACGAATTTTTAAAGCTTTGTGACAAGCTCTATAACGACAGCAAGAATGAATATCAGTATTTGACTTTTTTTAAGATGCTTGACATACTGTTCAGCTTTGCATCGGCTCCTTCAAAGGAAAAGCCCGTAGAACCGCATTTGGCTCAAATCACCGATATTATGAACTACATAAATGAAAATTATAATACCATTGCCAAGCTTGACGATGTGGCAAACGAATTTCACATCAGTCTGAAAACTATGGAAAGGCTTTTTAAAAAGCATTTGGACACCACTCCGAAATGCTATACCGATATGCTGAGACTGTCAAAATCAAGTGAACTTTTGAGGAAGGATTTCAGCGTTACGGAGGCTTGCTACAAGAGTGGCTTTCAGGACTGCTCACAGTTTATAAGGAAATTCAAGCAGCAGTTCGGAGAAACTCCGCTTCAATACAAAAAGAGATTTTTAAATTCTATAAACAATGCATACTACTTGCAGGAGAGCATGAAGCAATAAGTATTTTTATGTAAAAATCCCCTTTCGTCAAGGCGAATTGCTTTGAGAAAGGGGACAGTGCCTGCGGTTATGCTTGGCGGCGGCACTCGGGGATTAAAAGAAAGCCTTGATAAACAATACGGAAATGGCGGCAAGGGCTGTAAAAGCCGTAAAAAATGCCAGTTTGTCTGCTTGCTGTTTTTTGGCACATTTGCGGTGTATAAGTCTGTTTTTGTTATAGATATATGTTTCGATAACCTTGTCTGCCTGAGAAAGGATATCGCAGGGTATATCTTTTTTCACTCTGAAAACACAGAGTATTCTGTCCAGTACATTCATCTTTTTATCCGGCATATTAGCTCTCCTTTTTCCTGTAAAATAGTCACTTTGGAAATTTGTACTAATATTATACTCTGTATTATGTAAATTTATACCTATACCATTTTTGATATTTCTTTTTTCAGGCGGAGGATGATTTTTTTCTCAAGCCGCGATATATATGACTGGCTTATGCCAAGAAGGTCAGCAACTTCTTTTTGGGTTTTAGCCTTTTTGCTGTTCACTCCGAAGCGCAGCTCCATGATATTCCTTTCTCTGGGCGAGAGCTTCGTAAGAGCTATGGTTAAAAGCTGCTTGTCGACCTCGGATTCTATTCTTTGGTATATTATGTCACCGTCTGTACCCAGTATGTCTGACAGCAGAAGCTCATTTCCGTCCCAATCGACATTGAGCGGTTCATCTATGGAAACCTCCGTTTTGCGGTTGCTGTTTTTTCGTAGGTACATGAGAATCTCGTTTTCTATACATCTGGAGGCGTAGGTGGCAAGCTTTATCTTTTTATCCGGCTTGAAGGTGTTTATCGCTTTTATAAGACCTATGGTGCCTATGCTTATTAAATCCTCCACATTTATACCGGTGTTTTCAAATTTTTTCGCTATGTACACCACCAGACGAAGATTGCGTTCAATCAATTCGCCTCTTGCTTTTTTTGGATTTACTTTGAAAATCTCCATCAGCTTTTCCTCTTCTTCCTTTGAAAGAGGAGGCGGCAGAGTAGAGGAACTGCCTATATAATGGATGTCGCAGTCGTTAAACAACCTGCATATTATTATTTTGATTTTTTGTGCAAATGTCATTTTAAATTCCTCCTATTTTCAGCACAGAGCCTCAGGGCTTAAAAGCGCATTGTACTCACGGCTTTTTGAAAGTGTGCTGTTATAAAATGCTGCAACTATATTTTCGCGTTCGCAGTCGTTTATCAGTATTCTTTCCGGTACAAATGCGATTAAAATTCCGTTTTTGTTTCCGAGAGATGAAAATGGAATAACTCTGAAGCCGTGCGGCAGAGTATTTAAGTCGGTGTCCTCGGATGCGATTTTTTCTATATCGTATTCAAAAAGCGGTGCGACTGCCTTGGTTTCAACTATCATTACCGTTTTCCCGCTGAAGGGATCTTTTAGCATGTTTCCCGTATCCACAAGCGCTTTTAAAGCCACGCTTTTTCCGTGGTTTACTATCGTTATGTCCGTATAATTACGCATTGAGCTTTTCTTAAGAAATTTCTGTACCGTTACAATCGCTGCATACGCCGCACCGCAGGAGGTGGCAAGATATAAAACCGGTATGTTAAAATAAAAAACACCGTTGCTGATTACTCCGCCCAGCTTTATTCCCACATCGGTAAAGTACAGCATGGCAAGTGTAAACAGTCCGAAAACCGCCGTTGTACCGAAAAACACAGCCGTCTGTCCGACTGCCTGTTTAAAGGATTTCGGCGAAAATGAAATAATGCTTATAACAGCAGCCATAATTAATTTAAAAACAAATGTATACAGAATATGTACCTCCGGGAAAAATATGATGCACGCATACACAGCACCGGTAAGTGCACCGAAAAACAGCCGTGGGGGCGAATATTTTATCCTTAAAAGTGTGGCGGATGCAGTTAAAATAACTGTATTTATCATTAGATTTACAAAAAACAGTATGTCGATATATACGCTGTATTCCATATTTCACCGGCTTTCTTTGTAGTCACAGCATTATCATATCACTTTTATGTCACGAAACTTGTAGAATTAAGGTAATGAATAAAAATTTTCAATGTGTTTTACAGTATTACCGACAGTTTTTTCGGCAAAGACGAATTTTAAGGAAAACTTTGAAAAAATAATGACACTTTTTCCAAAAAAAGTATTGACAAAGAGAGTTAGTTATGTTAAACTAACTCATGAGTTAGGGAAAACTAACCAATGTATAGCGTATGGAGTCAGTATTAAAATTCTGCTGGAAAACATTTATGAACGGAGGATAAGTATGATGCCTTTAATATATGCAAATGTCGGAGAAAACAGCATTATAAGAAAAATCGGCGGAAGTGCCGAGATGAAAAAACACCTTGAAAATTTGGGATTCGTAGTCGGCGGCACCGTTAAAATAATCAACAGTCTGAGCGGCAATGTAATCGTGAACGTAAAGGAAACACGCGTCGCTATAAGCAAAGAAATGGCGCAGAAAATAATGATTTGATAATTTATTAAGGGGGTATAAAAATGCAGACACTAAGGCAGGCAAAAATCGGCGAAACGGTTACCGTGGTTAAGCTTCACGGCGAAGGAGCTGTAAAACGCCGTATCATGGACATGGGTATAACCAGGGGAGTCAGTGTATATGTCAGAAAGGTAGCACCTCTCGGTGATCCTATTGAGGTAACGGTCAGAGGCTATGAGCTGTCACTGCGCAGAGCAGATGCCGAAATGATTGAGGTAGAATAGTATTTTCACAAAGTATTACCGTTTGGTGGAGGAGAGGAATTTAGATGGAATTAAGAATAGCCCTTGCGGGCAATCCGAACAGCGGAAAAACCACACTTTTTAACGCGCTCACCGGTTCAAACCGGTTTGTTGGAAACTGGCCGGGAGTTACGGTGGAAAAGAAGGAAGGAAAGCTTAAAAAGCATGACGGAGTAGTGATAACAGACCTTCCGGGTATTTATTCGCTGTCACCGTATACCTTGGAGGAGGTTGTGGCAAGAAATTACCTTATAGGTGCAAGACCGGATGCAATTTTGAACATAGTGGACGGAACCAACCTTGAGAGAAATCTGTATCTTACAACACAGCTTACAGAGCTCGGTATTCCGGTTGTCGTGGCAATTAACATGATAGATATCGTCAAAAAGAACGGCGATAAAATCAATATTTCGGAGCTTTCAAGGGAGCTCGGATGTAAAGTGATTGGAATTTCTGCATTAAAGGGAACGGGAATTTCCGAGGCTGTCGAGGCTGCAATCAGCGAGGCACAAAACGGAAAGACGGTTCCGATGCATACTTTTTCCGGTGATGTGGAGCATGCGATTGCACATATTGAAGAAGCGGTGCTTCATGACATGCCCGAACGTCAGCAGCGTTGGTATGCGATAAAAATATTTGAGCGCGATGAGAAAATAATCAATCAGCTTAACATATCAAAGGATGCACTTGCTCACATCGAGTCGGATATTAAAGCGGCTGAAACCGAGCTTGACGACGATGCGGAGAGCATTATAACAAATGAAAGATACATATACATCGCGCAGATTTTAAAGGGCTGTTATAAAAAGAAGAGCGCAGGTCAGCTCACAACCTCGGATAAAATTGATAAAGTGGTTACAAATCGCTGGCTTGGTTTGCCGATATTTGCAATTATCATGTTTTTGGTGTATTATATATCTATGGTAAGTGTCGGTGCGTTTGCGACCGATTGGGCGAACGATTGCCTGTTTGGTGACGGATGGCATCTGTTCGGCATAGGAAATGCCGAGTACAGCGAAAAAGCGGATGAATTCGGCGGAGCTGAGGAAATAATCAACGGTTATATAGAATTTGCCGTTGAAAACGGTGTTGATACTGAGGCAGTTACCGCAGCTATTGATTCCGAAGCTGAGGATTTTGACGGTGAAAAGGCTGTAGTTGCTGTAGCAAGTTTTACAAAGAGTATAAAGAACTTGAAGGAAGCTACATATACCATCGTGGACGAAGAAACGATGGAGGACAGCGAGGTTACGGTATCGTATGATGATTTGCTTTCGGCTGCGGAAGTGTATGAGGCTTACAATGGCAAAGCACCCGATCCGGCAGAGTACGGAATTTGGGTTCCCGGCATACCGGACATGGTTGGTGTGCTCCTTGAAAAGGTAAATTGCGCCGAATGGCTTTCCGGACTTATACTTGACGGTATCGTAGCCGGTGTCGGTGCGGTGCTCGGATTTGTACCGCAGATGCTTGTACTTTTCCTGCTTCTGGCATTTTTGGAGGCTTGCGGATATATGGCACGTATCGCATTTGTATTGGACAGAGTATTTAGAAAATTCGGTCTTTCCGGTAAGTCCTTTATTCCTATGCTCGTGGGTGTGGGATGCGGCGTACCCGGAATCATGGCATCGAGAACCATAGAAAATGACCGTGACCGCAAAATGACGATTATGACTACCACGTTTATTCCCTGCGGTGCGAAGGTTCCGTTTATAGCAATGATAGCCGGAGCAATATTCGGTGGTTCGGCGTGGGTATCCACCTCGGCGTATTTCATAGGTATGGCTGCAATAGTAATATCGGGTATTATGCTTAAAAAGACAAAAATGTTTTCCGGTGACCCGGCGCCGTTTGTCATGGAGCTTCCGGCATATCACATGCCGACTGTAGGCAATGTACTTCGCTCAATGTGGGAACGCGGCTGGTCGTTCATTAAGAAGGCGGGAACGATAATCTTACTTTCGACAATCCTCGTGTGGTTTACGACGTATTTCGGATTTGCGGACGGAAAATTCACTATGCTCTCGGACGAACAGCTTGATTCAAGTATTCTCGCGGCAATAGGCGGAGCTATAGCATGGCTGTTTAAACCGCTTGGCTGGGGAAATTGGCAGGCAGCTGTCGCATCGATAACCGGTCTTGTCGCAAAGGAAAATATCGTAGGAACGATGGGCATACTTTACGGCGGTTCGGAAACTTATGCAAATCTCGCAGGAACCTTCAGCGGAATTTCGGGTTATTCATTCCTGGTATTTAACCTGCTGTGTGCTCCTTGCTTTGCGGCAATCGGCGCAATCAAGCGTGAAATGAACAATGCAAAGTGGACTTGGTTTGCAATAGGATATCAGTGTGTATTCGCGTATGTTATAGCACTTATTATATATCAGCTTGGTTCGTTGTTTACCGGTAGTGCAAATGTACTCGGTGTTATCGTAGCGGTAGCATTGATAGTGTTTATGGTTTACATGCTTGTTAAACCGTATAAGGAAGCAGATAAGCTTACCGCAAATGTAAAAATCAATTCATAATCCAAGGCTTCATTCGCTGTTTTCGGCGGCAGGATTCACTTTTGGCTTTCGGCTGAAAAGATGACACTTTTGAAAAGATTTAAATAATATGTGCTGTTCGTAAATTCCGCCTTTATGTACCGGGCGGAATTTACGGCTGCAAACAGAGGGAGGAATTTATATGTTTTCATGGCTTGCAGATAATATTTCGACGGTTATAGTATGTGCCGTGCTGGTTCTCACAGTGGCACTGATTGTAAAATCAATGATAAAAAATAAGAAGCAGGGTAAATCCTCGTGCGGGTGCGGCTGTTCAAGCTGTGCTATGTCAGATATGTGTCGCAGCAAAAAATAGTTATACACGGAGGTAAATATGAGTGTGGTTATAGTCGGCGGTCATGACAGAATGCATTGCCGTTATAAAGAAATATGTAAAAGTCACGGATGTAAATGTAAGGTGTTTACACAATGTCCCGCAAATTTTAAAGGACAGATAGGAACACCCGATATTATAGTGGTGTTTACGGGTACTGTGGCACACAAGATGCTCAATGTCGCATCGGTTCAGGCTGAACGCTCGGGTGCGAGGCTGCTTCATTGCAATTCATCCAGTGCATGTGCATTAAATGAGGCACTTTCAGAGCACTTTGCGAATGTAGGATGATTTTTTTACAGATGGGTTAGTTCGAGCTAACAACATTTGCGCTTTTTTGATAAATCAAATCCATGTGTTTGGAACAGGCACCTTCGAGCCGCTGAAACGACTGAAGGTGCCTGCATTTTTTAGGTTTGTGAAGCTGTCGATTATATCACAGCCTGATTTTGACGTCAAATTTTTCCATCCAGTAATTGATTTGTATTATATAGGCTATGGTTTGCGGGGTTGTCATAAGCTGACCGTACCATGGTTTGCCGCGTTCGTCGGTGAGAAGGGATTTTACCGCATCATAGTCGGCGATTTCAAAAATCGGTGAATCATGGTTTTCGAGGATATCGACCAGTATTTCTGTTACAGCGGCTAGATATGATGGATTGTGAGTTTTGGGATAAGGGCTTTTCTTTCTCCATAAAATCTCATCCGGCAGAAGGCCTTCGGCAGACTTTCGCAGAAGCCCTTTTTCTCTGCCGCGGTAGTCTTTAAATTCCCACGGGACGGAATACATGTAGTCCGCAATGCGTTTGTCACAGAAGGGGACACGTACCTCCAAGCCGGAATACATACTCATTCGATCTTTTCTGTCAAGAAGGGTCTGCATAAACCAGTGCATGTTAAGGTACACCATTTCCTTCATGCGCTTGTCGGTGGGATTGTCGCCCGAAAGCTTCGGCGCAAGCTCCACATAATCATCATAAAGACCGTTTATATATCCGCAGGCATCTATTTCGGCTTTGTATTTTGCATTTAAAAATCCGCTTCGGTATAAAGTGGATTGCGCCCACGGAAATCCGTATGCCGAGCGGATATCTTCATCTCGATACCAGGGATAACCACAGAATATTTCATCGGCACATTCGCCCGAAAGAGCAACAGTAACATGTTTTTTGATTTCCTTACAGAACAGCAGCAATGATGAATCAACATCTGCCATGCCCGGCAAATCACGTGCATCTACCGCTGCATAGAGAGCGTCTGCCAAGGCGGGAGTATCCAAGACAACGTTAGTGTGTTCGCTGTCGAGGTATTCCTGCATTATTTTGATATACATTTCATCTGAATTTGGCTGAAAATGGCTTTTTTTGAAAAATTTTTCATTATCTTTGTATGTCACCGAAAAGGTTTTCAGTTTTTTACCGCGCTTTTTGAAATACTTTGCCGCAACTGCGGAAATTATACTTGAGTCAAGTCCTCCCGAAAGAAATGTGCCTAAGGGAACATCGCTCACAAGCTGTCTTTCTATGGAATCCGTTATTAAATATCTGATTTTTTCTATGGTTTGTTCAATATTATCGGTATGTGGATTTGCAGTTACTTCGTAATATTTTTTTACTCGGAAGCCGTCCTTGCCGAAGGTGGCAAAATGCCCCTGCTTTAACTCGGAAATTCCTTTGAAAACACTGCAGCCCGGTGTTCTTCCGGGACCCATGAGCATAAGTTCCGAAATACCTGTTATATCTATTTCAGCTTGTATATTCGGATGTTTAAACAATGCTTTTAATTCCGATGCAAACACCAGCCGCTCGGTGTCAAGCTTGTAAAACAGCGGCTTTACACCCATGGGATCTCTTGCCATAAACAGGGAATTATCCGCTTCATTCCAAATCGCAAATGCGAATATCCCGTTAAACATATCTAGGCATTTTTCGCCGTGAGCGATGTACGCTTTGAGCACGACCTCCGTGTCCGAGTCGGTGTTGAACACTGTGCCCTTCTGCATGAGAGCAGTTCTGATTTCGGCTGTGTTGTAAAGTTCACCGTTGTACACTATGGTGTATACCGCGCCGTTATTTATGCAAGTCATGGGCTGTCTGCCTTTTTCTATGTCGATTACCGCAAGCCGCGCGTGCAGCAGTACGGCATGGCGTGCACTGTATATGCCGTCGTCATCGGGACCGCGTCGTTTCATCGAAGCTATCATGTCGTAGTGATATCCGCATGGTGAAATATCACCGTTTATATTAATTTCTCCGCCAATTGAGCACAAAAAAATCACCTCATTTCAGTATATGAATCAGGTGATTTTTTGATACATCCGTGAAACGGAATTATTTAAGTATATCTCCCACGCCGTTCATGACATAGGTCGGACGGTAGGGGAAGTTATCCAGCATGTCGATGCTTGTCACACCGCTCAAAACCAGCACGGTGTCGATTAAGGATTCAAGTCCGGATATTACATCGGTATCCATACGGTCACCGATAAATACGGTTTCTGCGGTGTGGCACGAAAGCGCCTTGTTCGCGTGGCGCACCATTAATGGGTTCGGCTTGCCGACGAAGTACGCTTTTTTGCCCGTTGCTATTTCTATGGGTGCTATGAGTGCTCCGACAGCCGGCATTATTCCTGTTTCCGTGGGACCTGTAATGTCGGGATTTGTGCCTATGAGCTTTGCACCCTTGTTTACAAGCGCAATCGCCTTTTCGATTTTTTCAAAATTATATGTTCGGGTGTCGCCCACGATTACATATTCGGGGTTTACATCGTTCATGTCGATGCCTTGGTCGTACAGGGCGTTTGCAAGGCCTGCCTCGCCGATGACATACGCACTGCAACCGGGACGCTGCTTGGCGAGAAATTCCGCTGTCGCAAGTGCACTGGTATAGAAGTGCTTTGATGGGACGTCGATGCCCATACGTTTGAGCTTTCTGCTCAATTCCTGAGGTGTACGCTCCGAACTGTTTGTGAGGAAGATAAATTCCTTTTCGTTTTCCAAAAGCCAGTTTACAAATTCCTCGACACCGTCAAGTAAATTGTTTCCGTGATAAAGCACACCGTCCATATCACTTATAAAGCCCTTTTTGTTTCGTATTTCTTCATACATAATATTCATTACCTCTCAGTATTTTTAGTGTAGTGTAATGCAATCTTTGAGCAAACACGCATGTGAAATTCGTTTTTTTTATTATAGCATAATAACGCCGATTGTACAACTGCTTATTTGTAAATTTAATGTTAAATCTAAATTTTGTATTGACAATCAAGTAATTTTGGGGCATAATAATACGAAATTGGTAAAAGGAGCAATGTAATATGAATGAATTACATATACGCCGTGCAGAGGACAGGGACACAGCGGGTATATCCGCTTTATTATACCAGGTTCACAAGGTACACAGCGATGTTCGTCCCGACATATTCATCACGGGCGGAATAAAATATACAGAGCGGGAACTTAAAGAAATAATACATGATGACAGCAGACCGATTTTCGTTGCGGAGGCTGACGGGGCGGTAATCGGCTATGCCTTTTGTGTTCATATTTGCCACGAAAACGACAGCTCGCTGACAGATATAAACACCTTATACATAGATGATTTGTGTGTGGATGAAAATGTGCGTGGCATGCATACCGGCACGAGCCTTTACGGATATGTTGTTGATTATGCGCGCAAAAGCGGATGTTACAATGTAACGTTAAATGTATGGGCAGATAACAAGGGCGCTTTGAAGTTCTATGAAAAAATAGGTATGAAGGTTCAGAAGATAGGAATGGAGAAAATACTTTAAACGGAGGATATCATGAATAAGTATAAAAATACGGTTCGAGCCTGCTTTGTCGGGTACATAGTGCAGTCGATAGTTGTGAATTTTGCGACACTATTGTTTGTCACATTTGAGAATCAATATTCAATACCGCTTTCAATGCTTACTACGCTGGTCGGAGTTAATTTTATGATACAACTCGGAGTGGATTTTGCGTCGGCATTTTTTATCGATAAAATCGGTTACAGGGTAACCGCTGTTCTGGCGCATTTGTTTGCGGCAGTGGGGCTTATATTCCTTGCTGTGCTGCCGGATGCATTGCCAAGTCCATTTGTCGGACTTGCCATAGCGATGGTTTTCTATGCGATGGGCGGCGGACTTCTGGAGGTTGTGGTAAGTCCTGTTGTGGAAGCGTGTCCGAGTGAGCACAAGGATAGAACCATGAGCCTGCTTCATTCGTTTTACTGTTGGGGAACAGTCGGCGTTATAGTGTGTTCGAGTTTGTTTTTTAATTTCTTCGGTATACACAACTGGAAAATACTCACTGTACTGTGGGCGGTAATTCCGTGCGTAAATGCTGTGGCATTTATGCGTGTACCGCTGGTAACTTTGGATGATGGTGAGAAAACCTCACCGAAAAATCTGTTTGGAAACAAAGTATTTTGGGTATTTGTACTTATCATGTGCTGCGCCGGCGCAAGCGAGCAGGCAGTGGCACAGTGGGCATCGGCCTTTACCGAAAAAGCACTCGGAATATCGAAGGCAGTCGGTGATTTGGCGGGGCCGGCTCTGTTTTCTGTGTTTATGGGTGTGTCCAGGATGGTATACGGAAAATTCGGTGAAAAAATAAATCTTACCGGAATGATGATTTTTTGCGGTGTGATGTGCATAGCTTCATATCTTGTGATGTCGCTTGCAGGTTTGCCGATTGTGGGACTTGTCGCCATGTCGGCTTTGGGATTTTCGGTAGGCATTATGTGGCCGGGAACTTTAAGCAGTGCATCTGCATGCGTAAAAGGCGGCGGTACGGCGTTGTTTTCATTCCTTGCACTGGGCGGTGATATAGGCTGCATGGCAGGCCCAATGCTTTCGGGAAAAATCGCCGCAATTACAAATGATAATCTGAAAATAGGTATTTTATCGGCGGTTATATTCCCGATTATGCTTGTTTTGGCGACGCTTTTGATGAAATATTTAAATAAATCTTCAAAAAGACTTGACAAATAGACAAATATGTAATAAAATAAGCGTAAAGTTTTTTACTTTACACGTAAGTCGGTGAAGCGATGAAGGATTTTAATATTTCGCTTTTGCTGGATTTTTACGGCAATCTTCTTTCCGAAAAGCAGCTTGCTATAATGGAGAATTATTATCAAGAGGATTTATCACTTTCGGAAATAGGCGAAATTGCCGGTATTACACGGCAGGGCGTGTATGACAATATACGCAGAGCGGGAAACGAATTGAAGCAGTATGAAGAAAAGCTCGGCTTGTTATCGAAGTTTATGGATATAACCGCGGCGGCGGATAAAATCGCCGATATCATAAAACCCGGGTTGTGTCCTGAGGATGAGCACCGTGAAATCTCAAAGCTGTTGGATATAATAAGAAATAAAGCGTAGAGGGGTGTTACCTTTGGCATTTGACAGTTTGTCGGAAAAGCTACAGCAAGCATTTAAAAAATTAAAAGGCAAAGGTAAGATTTCCGAGGCGGATTTAAAGCTTGCCATGCGTGAAGTTAAGCTTGCACTCTTGGAAGCGGACGTAAACTTTAAGGTTGTAAAGGATTTTATAAAATCGGTATCCGATAAAGCTATCGGTGCGAATGTGCTGGAAAGCCTTACTCCCGCACAGCAGGTAATCAAAATCGTAAATGAAGAATTGACTGCCTTGATGGGAACTAAGTCTGAAAGATTGCAGTTCGGTTCAAAAACGCCCGCTGTCATAATGATGGTCGGTCTTCAGGGTGCCGGTAAAACTACCACAAGTGCGAAAATCGGTGCTATTTTAAAAAAGCAGAGCAAGCGGCCTATCCTTGCCGCATGTGACGTATACAGACCAGCTGCAAGGAAACAGCTTCAGGTCGTAGGCGGACAGCTTGATATTCCGGTGTTTTCGGAGGATGACTGTAATGATGCGGTTAAAATAGCCGTAGATGCGGTTGAACATGCCAGAAAGCACGGCAACGATGTCGTAATTATCGATACTGCCGGCAGACTTCATCTGAATGATGAGCTCATGGATGAGCTTTTGAATATAAAGACGAAGGTTGAACCTGCGGAGATACTTTTGGTTATCGACTCAATGACAGGTCAGGATGCTGTTAATGTGGCATCGGCATTTGATGAGAAATTGGATATTTCGGGTCTGGTGCTTACAAAGCTTGACGGTGATACCCGTGGCGGTGCCGCACTTTCGGTAAGAGCGGTTACCGGTAAGCCGATAAAGCTTGTGGGACAG
>CAYRGA010000014.1:0-27334 GCA_964423705.1 uncultured Oscillospiraceae bacterium | reverse complement strand
CAATCTAATGTTCCACAGGTAATTCATTTCAAATATTAATTTAAATTTTTATTATTACATTCACGGCATACGCCGCTATAATAAATTTCCTTGGTGACTATGGCGAAACCATCCAACTCATTGTCCGCAACGTTGTCAATATTAAAGTCGTACACCCTGCCGCACTTTTTACACAAAAAGTGTCCGTGCATTGCAGTATCAGCATCATAGCGTGTCTG
Organism: uncultured Oscillospiraceae bacterium; assembly: GCA_964423705.1. Classification (GTDB taxonomy): domain Bacteria; phylum Bacillota; class Clostridia; order UMGS1810; family UMGS1810; genus CAKSIN01. The sequence continues at coordinate 27,116 of CAYRGA010000014.1, read as the reverse complement.
AAATCCTTCTATCGTGATAGATTTTGAAAGTCCCTTCTCCACAAAAAGCTTTACCGTATTATAAACTGTCGTTTTTGATAAAGTAGGAACATCCGATGCCAGTGAGCTATAGATGTCGTCTACTGTGGGATGTGTTCTGTTCGCATACAGATAATCAAATATCATTATTCTGATTACCGATGGCCGTATGTTTTTTGCTTTTAATACTTCAACCGTATTCATAAGCTTCTCCCCGTCATTTTAATCTGCACATAAGATGTTACCTTTTTGTGCTTAGGTTATATTAACAACATTTTTGAAACAATGTTTATTTTGTAATGATTACAATAATAATATAACATCATTTTTTAAATTTGTCAACACTTATTTTTAAATTTTTTGAATTTTTTTAAATAGCACATACTGTAGCCAACCATAGCCCGGTTCATTGAAGCTTTGCACGAAAACAAATCAACTTAATCGGGGCATAAAAGTCTTAAATTCAAAATACATTTAATACATAAAGTATGCATTAAAATATCATTAGATATTTGGGAGAGATATATTTGAAAAAAATTACTGTTTTTTTATTATGCGGTATTATGGCCTTTTGCCCTTGCACTAAAGCTCATGCGATTGATGTGAGCGCAGCAAGTGCTGTTTTAATCGATGCCCTTTCCGAAAAAATAATATACGAAAAAAACGCTTATGTCAAAATGCCCATGGCAAGCACCACAAAAATAATGACAGCAATCTGCGCCATAGAAAACGCTGACCTTGAGAGAAATATAACTATAAATTCCGCGGCAGTCGGAACAGAAGGCTCATCTATATATCTGAAATACGGCGAAAAGCTTACCGTAAGAGAACTGTTATACGGATTAATGCTAAACTCGGGAAACGATGCCGCCGTAGCAATAGCCTACGAAGTTTCGGGCAGTACGGAAGGATTTGCGCATCTTATGAACAAGACAGCCGAGAAAATCGGAGCAAAAAACACGCACTTTGAAAATCCAAACGGACTTGATGCGGCACAGCACTACACTACCGCATATGATCTGGCATTAATTTCGGCATATGCCATGAAAAATAAAGAATTTAAAAAAATTGTGTCCACATACAGTACGACCATTTCCTACGACGGCGAAGGCGGTAAAAGACATTTAAAGAATCATAACAAGCTTCTTAAAATGTACGACGGCTGTATAGGTATCAAAACGGGATTTACTAAGAAATCCGGCAGATGCCTGGTGTCCGCCGCAGAGAGAAAAGGCATAACGCTTATAGCCGTCACCTTAAAAGCTCCGAATGACTGGAACGACCACACACAAATGTTAAATCTCGGCTTTGAAAAAACTTCCTTGAAAAGAGTCATAACAAAGGATGCTTATGCACGCTGTGTGTCGGTTAAAAACGGTACAAAAAACAGCGTTAAGCTCGTTTTTGATAACACATTTGATGTTCCGCAAATTTCCGCAAGCAGTGACAAAATCAGTTTAAAATACATTATCCCCGATAAAATCACCGCACCTGTCGGCTACAGACAGCCCGTCGGAAAGGTAAATATATATTTAAACGGCAAATATCTGGGAAAGGTAAATGCCGTCACAGACTCTGTGGTTTCCCGTAAAGATACCAAAAGCTTTAAAAGAAGCTTACAGCTTATAGTGAGCTCATATTTTTCATTATCATTTTAAATCGGCGCAGGCTTGTGGTTTACAAGTAAACCGCCAATGCAAAGAAATCCGTTTTTTTCATTTTCAATATACAAACCTGTTCCACCGCAAATATTTTTTATTGACGAAAACCCCATTTAATGGTATAATATCCATACAAAATTACAAACTTTACTTAAATTTAAAATTGGGAGAGATACATATGAAAACGAAACGTCTTGTGGGAATGGCGATGTTTGCGGCAATTGTAGCCATTCTTCAGCTGGTAGCCACCTTCATTCCGATAAAGCAGCCGAATATAAGCCTTACCTTGATACCGATTGTAATCGGTGCCGCAGTATACGGAAAAAATTGCGGAGCCTTTTTGGGATTGGTCTTCGGGCTTGTTACCTTGCTTGACCCTGCAGCCGAAACCTTCATGACGATAAATCCGATAGCGACTGTCCTTATGCTGCTTTTAAAAGCAACCGCAGCAGGCTGGATATCCGGACTGGTATTTGAAGTATTGTACAAGCACACTAAAAATACATATTTAGCCGGCGTTTCCGCCGCGATTGTATGCCCTGTTGTAAACACGGCTATATTCTGCATCGGTATGCTCACCATATTTAAAAGCTTCCTGACAGATAGTGCCGCCGGTACAAATATTATATACTATTTATTGATAGTATTCATAGGTATAAACTTTGTTATCGAGCTGGGATTAAATATAGTTTTATCACCCGCCATAATACGAATTATTGAAAGCGGTAAAAAGAATCTGTAAGCTTGGTTTTAAAATAAAAATAGTCAAAGCAGTGTTCAAATCTCTCTCGTAAATCAACAAGAGAGATTTTGTTTTAATTCAACTGCGGAACGGAGTAAATATGAAAGAAATATCCATACTTGACCTTGAAGGTATCAAAATAGGCAATGCCTCCGACAAAGTCGGTCTTACCGGTGTCACAGCCGTTATTTTTCCGAACGGTGCCGCTTGTGGTGCCGACATACGCGGAGGCGGTCCGGCATCAAGAGAAACACAGCTTTTAAATCCCCTGGCTACCGCCGAAAAAATTCATGCGGTCGTTTTAAGCGGCGGAAGCGCTTTCGGTCTGGACAGCGCCGGCGGTGTCATGGAATATTTGGAGGAAAGAGATATCGGATTCGATACCGGCATTACAAAGGTTCCGCTGGTATGTACCTCCTCTATTTTCGACCTCGGAATAGGAGATTACAAATGCCGCCCCGACAAAAAAATGGGCTATACCGCCGCTAAGAATGCATTTGATGGTGTTTTCAGCGAAGGCAATGACGGGGTCGGCACAGGTGCCACCGTCGGCAAGCTTAATGGAACGGAATACATGATGAAGTCGGGAGTAGGAACATATGCCGTAGATTATAACGGTTTAAAGGTCGGTGCTGTGGTCTGTGTAAATGCTCTGGGAGATGTGTATGAGGACGGAAAAATAATTGCCGGTATGCTCAATGATGAAAAAAAGGGCTTCGACAGTTCTTTGGACGCCCTGCTTAAAAGCATTGCCCCAAAGGACAATTTGTTCACATCGAATACGACAATCGGTGCGGTTATAACCAATGCCGAGTTTAACAAAACTCAAATGAATAAAATCGCCGCCATGACACACAACGCATACGCAAAAGCCATATGTCCCGTAAATACGACTGCGGACGGTGACTCGGTATATGCCGCGAGTGTCGGAAATTTCAATGCCGATATAAACGCGGTCGGCACCATGGCGGCACTGGTTATGGAAAAGGCGATTATCCGCGCCGTAAAGTGCTCCGAATCCGTAAACGGAGTTATCGGCTTTAAGGATTTGACGTTTTGACCTATCAGACCTGCACGTATGCAACCGCAAAATAAAGTTTTAAAGATTATTATGTTGCAAAACATAGAAAAAAATGTTATTATTAGTATATATGTGACAAAAAGGCGGTATTATTATGGAAAAATTTGAATCCGGTAATTTTTCTACGACAGTACATTCCATGGTGACGTATTGTATTATCGGTGAAAACAAAAAAACGCTTTACGACGGCGGAAATCTCGACATATCAATCGAGCGCGAGAATATAAAGCTGGATGCCGAGCACTATGTGACCCGTCTGAAAATAACAAACAATTCCGGTACGATGATGAAATTAATCAGTGCATATCCGTACATCAGCGATGATTTCAAAGTTGACGGCAGCAATGCTTCAAATTGGCTCATATACAACGGTACCCGTCAGAATGACGATATCCCGTTGGTATGCATGCTCGGAAAGCGCAATGCTTCCTTCAACATGGCGGCAGACAGGCTCAGCGATGAGGGCATCGTAATAAAAAATTCTCACGACGGCGATGCTGTCTTTGCCGGTGACGGCATTACAATAATTAAGGCTGATTCCGCATATATTTCCATAGAATTGCTTTCGTCGGAAAATCAACTCTCCGATATAAGCTTATCCGTCGACTGCAACGGCGGCTTTAAGGCAATACGCGCCGGCGGTGACTTTAACTGCCTTTTGGAGCCGAATGATATAAAAATAACGGATTGGGTAAGAATAAGCACCGGAGGGAATTTTTTGCGTCTTATGGAAGAATATGCAACTCACCGGGCAGCCGTTAAAAATCTTGAACCTCATAACCGAAAAAAAGCTGTAGTATACGCATTAAGCGGCGATGAGCTTAAAAACAATTTCAAAGAGAACCTCAGAAATATTTCTCACTTAGAACTGCCCGCCGACTACATGGAGCTTGGTTGCGGTTGGCAAAACAACATCGGTGATTGGGAAGCGGCAGACGGATTTTCACCGAATCTGCGCGAAGAAGCGAGAATGATAACCGATGCAGGCTTTAAGCCGGGAATTTGGACTGCACCCTTTATTGCAGAAAAGGATTCGGAGCTTTTTAAGGAAAACAGGAAAATGTTTCTCCATCATGCGGACGGCTCTGTCTGCACGGTAAAAACAGCAATCGGTGAATTTGCCGTCATGGATGTGTCCTCGCCGGAGGCATTGGACTTTCTCGAAATGCTGTATCAAAGGCTTTCCGCATTCGGTTATTACTATCATGATGTTGATTACACGAATGTATTTGCCGTACAAAAGGACGTGATTCTCGCCAATCCTACAATTACCATTACCGAAGCATATTCAAATGCGATGAAGGTTATAAAGGATGCCATAGGTACACAGGGATATCTGTATGTACGAAACGGATTTACCGATGCGCTTGCCGCAAGTGCGGACGGTGTATGCATATGCTCCGAAACCTCTGCAAACAGCCGTGGTGCAAAAACCGCCGCGCTGCCCCAAATCATAAACCAAGTATCCTGCCGAGGATATATGAACAAATGGTGGCATAATTCCTGCGGAGCACTGATAAACGGGGATTTCTTTCCGAAGATTACAAATGCGGAGCTTAAAACCATATTGGCATGCGAATACATCTGTTCCGGTACGACAGTTTTGGAAAATGTTTCCTCATACGAGGAAATGAAATTATTAAAATATATCTATCCGCAGACTAATTTAAATGTATATACTCGAAACATGTTTTCGGAATACCCGTATATAGATGTCACCGACACGGAGGTAAACGGTGACTGGCATATTCTTTGCTTTTTCAACCACGGAAATGAAGAAGTTGATTTGATATTCCGTCTTGACAACAAAGCCTGCGGCGGATATGCAGACCACGCATCCGTATACGATATATCGGCATATTTCAGCAGAAGTAAATGCAGAAATGCCAAGTATGACGACATAATCAAGCTAGGAAAAATCGCACCGGGTTCAGCTGAAATAGTCAAAATTATAAAGGCGGTAAAGCCACACGTAATTTTGTCCGACATGCATTTGTCCTTAGGCAGCGAGGTTTGCATTGATTACGACGAAAATCATGTTTCGATCAGCGGCTGCAACAGCTTTAACTGTAAGGGAAATTATCTCGTTGCCTTACCGTCCGGTATGCAGTGTGATAACGGTAAAAACGAGTTTTCATTCAGTGTAAACGGGAAAGGAAGCTTTACATACGAAAAAGCTGTTACAACAAAAAAATGTGATTAACACAACAAATAAAATGTTTTCCTTGAAAATTAATTATTGTTGTGATATACTTTACTTCGTATTGTGTTTAATGTGACGTAGTTCAAGCCGTACAGGCATGATACGCCCGCAATCGGCAGTTTTTTTATTTTTGCTTGGAGGCATGGATAAGTAATGAAGGAAAAAATAATAAATACTTTAAAAAGTGTTTTTCATAAAGGATTTTTAATGTGCATCCTTGTTTCATGGTTGCTGACCTTGTTTATAGAGATGCTGAGCCGCCATTCCTTTGTCGGTGGTTTTGAATTTATGATATACCATATACGATATTTTTTATCGAATTTCACGATAATTTTCTGTACGATATCGCTGTGTCTGTTTTTTAAACGACGGTATTTCGCATTGGCAATCGTCGCATTGATATGGACGGCTCTCGGTGTTACGAACAGTGTCATACTCACCTATCGAAACACTCCCCTTGCGGCGGTTGATTTTTCAATAGTAAAATCCGCATTGGATATAATGAATGCCTACGTCAAACCGATTCAGATAGTCAGTATTTCATCACTGGTCGTATTGGCTGTAGTAGTGAGTATTTTGGTATTAAAATTTGCACCGAAGGTTAAACCGAACTATAAAAGCGCCGGAATCTTTTTCGGCTTTTCAGTATTGCTTTGCATACTGGCAATGTGGTCTTCATACAACATTTACAGCAACCCGGAATGTTTCGCAAATCTTCCGGAAGCATACAAAAATTACGGTTTCGCGTACTGTTTTTCAAGCAGCGCTGTCAACCGCGGTGTTGACAAGCCCGATAATTACAGCGAAGAACGCATAAAACAGATTATCGACGATATCGATGACGAAGTTTTTGAATCACCGGCGGTAGAGCCGAATATCGTATATGTTCAGCTTGAATCGTTTTTCGATGTTAAGCACATGAAAAACGTGGTATACAACGAAGACCCGATTCCAAATTTCACAAGGATGAAGGAGGAGGGCGCATCGGGCTTTCTGAGGATACCGGGGCTCGGCGGCGGCACCTGCAACGCGGAATTTGAGCTTTTGACCGGTATGAGTGTTGGTATGTTCGGCACGTGCGAGTACCCCTATAAAACCATCACGCTTAAACATACCGCAAGCTCGATATGCTTTGACCTTAAAAATTACGGTTATTCGTCACACGCTATTCACGACCACACCGGTACTTTCTATGACAGAAATTTAAACTATCCGAATTTGGGCTTTGACACATTCACCCCGGTGGAATACATGCATGACGTTGAGCGCAATCCGAAAAACTGGGCAAAGGATAAAATCCTTACCGGTGAAATCATGAAGTGCCTCAACTCCACCGAAGGCAAAGACTTTGTATTTGCAGTCTCGGTTCAGGGACACGGTAAATATCCTACAGAAGTTATCGACGACACACAGACCATATATGTACAGTCCGGAATGGATGATGACGAATATAAAATAGGCTTTGAATATTATATAAACCAGCTCCACGAAATGGACGAATTTATACTGGAGCTGACAAATACCTTGGCAAATTACGACGAACCCACCGTATTGGTAATGTACGGCGACCATCTGCCGGCGATGAGCATAGCAAAGGAAGAACTTGACAATGCAGACCTGTTCCAGACAGAGTACGTCATATGGTCAAATTACGGTTTTTCATCAACGGATGAAGATTTATATGCATACCAGCTCTCCTCTAAGCTTACGAAGGATTTGGGTCTGAACTGCGGATATATAAACAGACTTCACAGATATTACCGAGAAAAAGAGGATTACTCCGATGCTCTACAGGCGCTCATGTACGATGAGCTTTACGGGCAAAACTATGCGTACGACGGCACATATCCGCACACTAAAACAGATATTAAATTCGGCATAGACCCCATATACATCACATCGGCATCTGCCGGAGAAACATCATCATGTATAAAGGGTAGCGGATTTACCGAAAAAAGCAAGGTGTTCGTAAATGATGTGCAGGTGTCTGCGACTTATATCGACACGAATACACTTATGCTGTCGAAAACCGTGTTAAATCCCGATGATGAAGTTTATGTCGCACAAATATGCAGCGATAAATACGAGCTCGGACGAACCGAACCGTATTATGTACAACTGGCAGATGTAGTGCAATAATTTTTAATTTTAAGCTCAATGCTTGACAAACAAACCTCCCGCAGTATACGCTTAAGCGGTTTAGTAACCGCATTTAACGTAATTTCTCGGGAGGTTTTTGTAATTCCGGCACGATAAACGAATAACGAATTTATCTTCTCATACTGTTTTTCAGCTCCCGTGGCGACTTACCAAAGCTTCTCTTTATAACCTTTGACATGTATTTTGGGTCATCAAATCCACAGCACTGCGAAATTTGAGTGATATTCTTTTCGCCCTCGGCAAGCAGCCTGAGCACCTTTTCAATCCGCTTTTTTAGTAAATATTGCTTAACAGACATTCCATAACAGTCATGAAATTTTCTGAGAAGAGTAGCATGGCTTGTACTTCCCGCACGGCATATTTCATCCAGTGAAAGGTCACTTCGCTGAAAATTCTCATTTATGTACATTGTGCAGCTTTCGACAATGCTGTCCATCACATCATGTACAAGCATATCATTTATCGTTTGAAAAATGCTATAAACCTGTGACTTAATATGATTAAATTTTCCGATATTGCCGTAATTTTGATATATATCAAAAAACATCAGCTTAATTAATTGATTATTTTTTAATCTTATATTTTCACTTTTTTTATAATTGCAATCCGTCAAATGTATGACAATACTCTTCCCGTCATCATAATCAACCTCATAATTTTCATTTTCGGCTATAAACAAAATGTCGCCCGCTTCGGAAATAAATTCCTCATTTTTAATTTTAAATTTACCACTGCCGCAAAGTCGGAACCCAAGTGCTGCAAACGACCGTCCTGCGACGGCATAGTGACCGCACGTATGCTCATATTCACCGACAGTAAAAATTTGGAAACTTAATTTTTCATAATCATATATCATATTTATCACCCTTATTTATTATAACATAAGTGCAAGCCGCAGTCGGCATGCTTCACACCGTTTCAATAAATACCTCGGCACAAAAGCCGATGGCTTTTGAATCTCTGCAGTATTTATTATAACACATTTTGATTAATAATTCCACCTTTTTGAATAATTAATACGGTGCATTTTTTTACCAATAATACTATAATAAGCCGTAAGAGCTACACTTACTCAAAGGGTAGCCCAAATTAACTGTTGATTTAGCAATAAAAATAGTTTTATGCTTATAACTCACTGTCAAAACATTATCGGAGGAAAATTTATGATATTTGAACATCAATATACAAAAGAAGCGCAAGGTTTTTTAAAACTCAGCGAGCATACCGAAGCTAAAGGAAGCCACATACTTAATAAGACGATTTTCAAAGATTTTTGGAATAGCTTTACCTATACATACTCCACACTTGAAGTATCTGATGCAGATGAGCTGTTCTTTTCGGTCGGTGATGCCGCAACACCGCATCTTGACAATCACACATATGCAATTAACGTTGACCCGAACGGCATTTATCTTGCCGCAGAAAGTGAAAAAGCACTCATACATGCATTTATGACACTTTTGGATTTAATCACACCCGACAAAGACGGAATACCGACTATACCCTATTGTGAAATTAAAGAAACTCCCGTCATTAAAAACAGAATGATTCACTTTTGCTTTTTCCCCGAAACGACACTGTGGCAAGCCGAGCGTTTTATACGGCTGTGCGGAGCACTTAAATATTCACACATTGTCTTTGAATTTTGGGGTATGTACAAATTCAAATGCTTGGAGGAATTGTCATGGCAGCATGCATTCACCGGCGATGAAATAAAACCTCTCGTACGCCTTGCAAGCGACCTTGGCATGGAGATAATTCCGATGTTTAACCATTGGGGACATGCATCGCAATCGCGTGTTATGTATGGGAAGCACGTCGTTTTAAATCAAAATCCAAAGCTCCAATACCTGTTCAGCGAGGATGGCTGGAGATGGAATATCGAAAATCCCGCTGTGCAAAAGCTTTTATGCAGCATACGCAGTGAACTCATTGAGCTTTGCGGAAACGGAGAATATTTCCACATAGGCTGTGATGAGGCATACGGCTTTGATTATACAAAATCGCAAATCGATACCTTGTGTGAATATATAAACAAAGTATCGGACGATATCATTTCACATGGAAAACGACCCATAATGTGGGCTGATATGCTTTTATACCAAAAAGAAAATTTTGTAAACAAAAGCTTGTTCACATGTGCTCCGAATGTCGACACTGCAAACTATGTGATGTCGTTGCTTAACAAAAATATCATTGCAGCCGATTGGCAATATGAGTGTACCACTGCACCTGTGGATACATCTCTCATATTAAAGGATGCCGGCTTTGATGTTATGCTTTGCCCTTGGGACAGAAGCGATGCTTCATCAATAGCATGTGCCGAAACCGTTAAAAGAGAAAATTTAATCGGCTTAATTCATACCACATGGCACACACTTTCAAGAGGAATGCCCCAGATAGAAAAAAATGCAAAGCTCTGCTGGGGAAGCAACGGTAATTTTGACCATTGTGACAGCACGAAAACCGCCGCACTTCTAAGAAAAGTATATCCCGTCGGCAATGATTACGAAAAAGCCGGCTGGTCAATAAATCAAGTAGAATGGATATGATAAAATGACACTGTTAATTTATTTTTTGATTGTCGGACTTACTGCGCTTCAATCCGCATCAACAAAGCTCTTCAGTAAAACAAACGATAATTCGGCCGGGTTTAATCTTATTAAAACCACGGGTGCTTTTTTACTTTTTGCAATAATCGGACTTTTCGGCGGAATCAAATACAGCCTTGATGCAATGCTGTATGGCTCGCTCTATGGAATTATGCTTTGCGTTTCCACATATTGCGGATTTATGGCATTGGCAACGGGTACAATGTCGCTCACAAGCATGCTTGTGTCCTTTTCGGTTCTGATACCGGTTTTGTACGGAATAGTTTTTTTGCACGAAAGCCTTAATTTATTTAATGCTTTTGGATTGGTATTGCTTTTTACGTCGAGCATTTTGCTAAATATAAATAAAGGCAATTCATCGGATAAATTTTCAAAGAAATGGTTTTTTTACGTCGGAATGACTTTTTTATGCAACGGCTTTTGTTCGGTAATCCAAAAGCTGTATCAAATCAACTGTCATCCGACATACAGCTTTGAATTTATGCTTTTTGCGACCCTGATATGCAGCATAATATTTTTGATTGCTAATTTCAAAAGTTCATCGAAAAAGCTGACCGTTAAACAAAGTCCCTATGCATTAATCGCCGGATTTTCAAACGGCAGCGTAGGCTATCTTACGCTCAAGCTTGCCGAATACGAAAATGCATCTGTCCTGTTTCCCGCCATTTCCGCCGGAAGTATATTGTGTGCATTGCTGCTTGGGCGGATGCTCTTTAAAGAAAAGCTCAAGTATAATCATATCGCCGCCGTAATATTCGGCATCGCAGCCATTGTTCTGTTGAAGCTTTGATTATTATGTTTGACATAAAATAGCCTTTTATTATTTGCTATCAATTATACGACCTCACCGTTTGCTTTCGGCGTTTCCGAGAATCCGTATTCGTTCGTAGTAAAACAAATAATTTAGTAGCCTCAATGCGATAAATTTTAAAATTCAATGCTTGATTAAATTCTTAAAAACAGTCTGCGAAACGCAGATTAATTCATTAATAGCGCACCGAAATTGAAGTATAAGTAGGTTTACTTATACTTCTTTTTATGGTAAAATCAAATAAAAAAGGGAGGGATAATATGAATACGGAATGCTTCGGGCATACCGTCGCTCGACTCAGAAAGAAAATCGGACTGACCCAATCCGAGCTTGCTGCACAGCTTAACGTTAGTAACAAAACCGTAAGTAAGTGGGAAAGCGGAGGCGGATATCCCGAAATCACAATGCTTTCACCCTTATCTGAGGCACTTGGGGTTTCGGTAGATTATCTGCTCAAGGGTGATATGCGCGGTATTACAATCGCAGGCGATATTTTGGTTGACATTGTCAATATTCTAGATAAATATCCCGAAAAGAACATGCTGGCGAAGGTTTTGTCAACGACATATGCCGTCGGCGGCTGCGTACCGAATACAGCCATTAATTTGGCAAAAATCGATTCGGACGTCTTTGTCGGCGCGGTCGCCAAAATAGGAAACGACGAAAACGGAAGATACTTGATTTCGCAGCTAAAAAAATACGCAATCGATACAGACGGGATTAAAGTGGAGGAAAACGGCATAACGGCATCCGACCTTGTTATGACGGACAAAAGGACGGGAGAACGCACTTTCTTTTATACCGGCGGTACAAACAACACCTTTGACATAGACGATATAGATATCTCATCCCTGGACTGCCAAATATTTCATATAGGCTACATACTGCTGCTTGATGCACTTGACAGCGAAGATAGCGAATACCAAACCCGCATGGCACGGCTTCTTGACACGATTTCCAAAAAAGGCATCAAAACCTCTATAGATGCCGTTTCCGTGGACAGTGACAGATTCATTGACAAGATTGTCCCTGTGCTTAAATACTGCGATTATGTGATTCTTAACGAAGTTGAAAGCTGCCGCGTATCAGGGCTTTCTCCGCGCAACGATGACGGCAGCATTTGTATTCCGAACATAAGAAGAACCATGGAGAAATTTTTTGAATACGGAGTTAGAGAAAAGGTCATCGTTCACTGCGCCGAGGCAGGCTTCTTACTTGATAAAAACCGTGGATTCTTCGCATCGGGTTCACTTGAATTACCCGATGATTATATAAAGGGCAGCGTCGGTGCGGGAGATGCATATGCAGCAGCTTGTCTGTACGGTATTTACAAAGGATTTGAACCCATGCAAATGCTTGAATTTGCGGCGGCAGCCGCAGCCTGTAACCTTTCCGCGGCGGATGCCGTAAGCGGAATGAAATGCCGCAGTGAAATCGAACTTATTGCCAAAAATACAAAAAAACGAATTATCAACATCTAAATCAATACAAGAAGAAGGGAGAGTATTGATATATTTCAGACTAAATATATCATACAAGCATTTTTATGAAAAAAGAAGTATTTAACCACGCCGAAAGCCAAGCGCGAACCGCACTTAAAGCAGCAGGCATAGCCATAAACGACAGCGAGCAAATCGAAGTAAGCGACTTCGGTCTTGATATGCTTGATAAAATCGGTCTGCAGCTTTGTGTGTATATTAATACCGAACGTGTATGCGCCAAGGAAATGGTGTTATTTCCGCATCAAACATGCCCCGAGCACAAACACGTTGCCACAAACGGAAAATCAGGCAAGGAGGAAACCTTCCGCTGTCGCAAAGGGAAGGTATATCTCTATGTTGAAGGAGAAGGCAGCAAGGAAAACATTTCTGCAATTATACCCGATACAGATACTACGGTTTATCACGAGATAGTTCTCAATCCGGGATGTCAGTACACTATAATGCCCGAAACACTTCATTGGTTTCAGGCAGGTGACGAGGGTGCGATTATATCAGAATTTTCAACAACAAGCACCGATGAAACAGATGTCTTTACCGACAAAAGGATTGTAAGAAAAACCGTATTGGAATAAGGAGGAATTTAACATGCTTGTAAATCTTAACGATGTTTTAAAGGATGCCCGGACAAACGGCTACGGCGTAGGACTTTTTAACACGACCGACACCGACATGCTTCAGGGTGTAATCGAAGCAGCCGAAGAAAAACAATCCCCCGTTATTATCGGTACCGCCGAGGTGCTTCTCCCCTACGGCGAGTTGGAACTTATCGCTCCTTCACTTATTGCCGCTGCAAAAAGAGCTTCCGTACCGGTTGTTGTACATTATGATCACGGATTGACTTTTGAGCGTTGCATGCAGGCTCTTAAGCTCGGTTTTTCAAGTGTTATGTTCGATGGCTCGGTTAAGCCTTATGACGAAAATATAGCCTTAACCCGCGAAATCATCAAAATAGCACATAGCTTCGGAGCTACCGTAGAAGGCGAAATAGGTCATGTGGGCGAAGCCTCTGACAAAGATAACGATAAAACAGATATGTACACTACCGTAAATGAAGCAACCAAATATCTGTCAGACACCGGCGTTGATGCACTTGCGGTTGCCATCGGAACAGCTCACGGGGCATATAAGCGAAAGCCGAAATTGGACTTTTGTCGACTTCGTGATATACATGCCGCAACCGATGTCCCGCTTGTACTGCACGGCGGCTCGGGTCTTTCGGATGACGATTTCAAAACTGCCGTAATGGAAGGCATATCAAAGGTAAATATATTTACGGATTTGTGCATTGCCGGTGAAAACGCGCAGAAGCTTGCAGCCGCAAAGGGAATCGGCTATCTCGAAGCTCGAAACATGAAGGTCGAAGCCATCAAGCAAGCCGTTATGCAAAAGATTGACCTTTTCGGTTCCGAAAAAAGAGCTTGAAAATCCGCAGGCATTTTTCGCAGTAAGCAAAATATTTTCACCTCTGAATTCGATTTTTACAATTATCCAACAGATTTTAAACTTTGACGGCTACAAAAGTTAATTCGTTGACAGTCAAGGCAATTAATGCTATAATGGATTAATCAAATATCTGTTCAGACATTTTTTTCGATACAGCCGAAACGGGAGTAAAAATATGCTTGCAGCATTACTGAGAAACAAATTGTTATGGGTTGCGTTGCTGCCGCCCATGATTTTACTTTTTTACATATACTCAATGGATAAAAAAGACCGTGAATCCCCGGCCCTGCTTATGAAAATATTTCTTCGCGGGGTGATATCGTGCATTCCTTCAATAACGGTTGAATTTATCGGAGAAGAGCTACTCGACCTTTACCTATCACCGGATGACTTGCGCCGCACCGCTGCAGAGGCATATTTAGTGGTGGCATTTACGGAGGAAATTTTTAAATACATAGCAGTAAAGAAAAGCACATGGTACAGCTATGAATACAATTACAGATTCGACGGCATAGTATATGCGGTATTCGGCTCGCTGGGCTTTGCCGCCATAGAAAATATAATGTACGTTTTCAATTACGGATTAAAAACCGGTATATTCCGAGCGGTTCTGTCCATACCGGGTCACATGATGTTCGGTGTATTCATGGGTATATTTTACGGAAAAAGCAAAGAACTTTCTCTTTGCGAAAAGCGGATACTTGCGGCATTTTCCGACATCTTGGCTATAGCGGTGCCCATAGCACTCCACGGCACCTACGACTACCTGCTCATGAAAAGTTCGAATGAATTTTCACTTGCATTTATAGGCTATGTTCTTGTCGCCTATATCATTACGTTTAATTTAATACGCCGATACAGCAGAAACGATTACCACATACTCAGAGCGCCTAGACATTCTAAAAGTTAAAGAATGCCTCGCATCTGTATATCGGCTGTCCGAGATTTGAAAAGTTTGTTTCGTATTCGGTCATTACATTCCCCTCAAATCTACTGTTATGCAAATCAAAGGTAATATTTTTTAATCTCAAACCGTAATCCGAAAAAGAATTAAGCGAAAACTCAAAAAGCTGTCTGTTGTCGGTTTTAAAATATACTGCTCCTCCGTCTTTAAGGAGCTTTTTGTATATTTCGAGGAAATTTGCGTGCGTGAGCCTTCTTTTGGCATATTTATTCTTCTTCCAAGGGTCGCAGAAATTCAGATATATTATATCGCATTTTGATTCTGTTTCAAAATCGGCAAACATATTCACGTCACCGGGCACAAATCTCACATTTTCAAGTCCCTCTGCCTTAACCTTTTCAAGTGCAAGTACCAGCACGTCAAGGCATTTTTCAACCGCTATGAAATTGATACCGGGATTTTGTGCGGCAGTTTCAAGTATAAATTTTCCTTTGCCGCATCCTATCTCCATGCAGAGTGGATTGTCATTGTCAAAAACCGATTTTATATCGTTTTTATAATCCTCTATATTCGTTATAATAAGTTCGGAGCAGCTTTCCATCCTGTCCTCGCGGTGTTTCTTTCTTCTCATTCTCATAAGTAATTCTCCCATATTTTAAAAATCAAGTGTTCATTAATGGGCGTCATCCCACTTTATTAAGCACTTTTTTATGCAGCCTGCACAGACGCAAAAAGCACAAAAAACCCGTAGTCACAAAGACAGAGGTCATATGCGTTATGCTTATAATACCATGTTTGGACGATAATTACAAGTATATTTGCAAATTATAACATCGACAATGCCCCGCACCGCAGTAAAAAAGCATACTTTTGCTCTTAAAGTTGCTCGGATTACAACGCAAATATCATCATTTTTTATTTCGGCACCGATTTAATAAAAATTATTCGGATATTTTGACGATTTTTTATTGACATAAACCTCAAAATAATATAAAATATATAGTATATGTTTTAAGATTTGTGTAATTGTTCACGATATAAAATCGGCATATGTTTTATTATTTGATGACAAAAATGCAATGACTGAAAAACTGCAAGACAAATTTTGAGAAAAGGAGGTAAAGACATTTTGGACATATTAATAACTGTCATTGCCGCAATTGCTGCATGTGCACTCGGATTTTTCATCGGATTTATGTGCAGAAAGAAAATTGCGGAAGGCAAAATAGGTGTGGCTGAAGAGCGTGCCAAAGAGATTATTGAAGAAGGCCGCAAGGCAGCACAGACACGAAAAAAAGAAGTTCTGCTCGAAGCCAAGGATGAAATCCACAAGAGCAGAAACGAATTTGAGAAAGAAATAAAGGAACGCCGAAATGAAATGAATCGTCAGGAAAGACGCGTTCAGCAAAAGGAAGAAGCACTTGACAAAAAAGCGGATTCCTTGGAAAAGAAGGATGAGCTTTTAAATAAAAAGCTTAAAGATGTCGATGTACTTAAGGAAGAAACCTTAAAGGTAAAGAATGCACAGCTTGAAATTCTGGAAAGAATATCCGGTCTTTCGGTTGAAGAAGCAAAATCTTATCTGCTTAAGAACATAGAGTCTGAGGTAAGGCACGAAGCTGCGATAATGATTAAGGATATCGAAACGCAGGCGAAGGAAGAAGCCGACAAAAAGGCTAAGGACATAATAAGCACGGCAATTCAAAAATGTGCTGCAGATCATGTGGCAGAGTCAACCGTTTCGGTTGTAGCTCTTCCGAATGATGAGATGAAGGGAAGAATTATCGGCAGAGAGGGAAGAAACATCAGAACCCTCGAAACATTAACCGGTATAGATTTGATTATTGACGATACTCCGGAGGCTGTTGTGCTTTCGGGCTTTGATCCTGTAAGACGTGAGATTGCCAGAATGGCACTTGAAAAGCTCATAGTTGACGGAAGGATACATCCCGCAAGAATAGAGGAAACTGTCGAAAAATCCAAAAAGGAAATAGAGGCTATAATTAAACAGGAGGGTGAGCAGGCAACCTTTGAAACAGGGGTTCACGGCTTGCATCCGGAGCTTATAAAGCTTTTGGGCAGAATGAAGTACCGTACCAGTTACGGTCAGAATGTTTTAAAGCACTCAACGGAGGTGGCACATCTAGCCGGAATTATGGCCGGCGAACTCGGTGTCGATGTTAAAACCGCTAAGAGAGCGGGTCTTTTGCACGATATCGGTAAATCCGTGGACCACGAGATTGAGGGTTCACATGTTGACATTGGTGTTGACATAGCTAAAAAATATCATGAATCACAGGATGTTATTCATGCAATTGCCGCTCATCACGGTGATGTTGAGGCAAAAACAGTCATTGCCTGTATTGTTCAGGCCTGTGACGCCATAAGCGCCGCAAGACCCGGAGCAAGAAGAGAAAATCTTGAAACATATATAAAACGTCTTGAAAAGCTGGAGGAAATTGCAGATTCCTTCAACGGCGTTGAAAAATCATATGCCATTCAGGCAGGTCGTGAGATACGAATTATGGTTAAGCCTGAAGCTGTTAAGGATGAGGAAACGGTATTGCTTGCACGCGATATTGTTAAAAAGATAGAGAGTGAGTTGGAATATCCCGGTCAGATTAAGGTTAATGTTATCAGGGAAACACGCTCAGTTGATTATGCAAAATAAAAATTAATTCGGAGCGGGCGTTTTCGCCTGCTCCTTTTATGTTTGTACGGAGGAACTGCAAGTGAAGTTTTTATTAATTGGCGATATTTTCGGCAGATGCGGAATGGATTTTGCATCGACAGTCTTAAGGGAAATCACAGACGAGGAAAATATAGATTTTATAATTGCAAATGCGGAAAACGCATCCGGAGGAAACGGATTGTCCTACAGCGATTACGATACTCTCACGGATATCGGAATAGATGTAATCACTATGGGAAATCATACCTTCGGACGAAAGGATATATTTAATATTTTTGAAAACGAAAACAACGTGATACGCCCGATTAACTATCCGCGCGGAACCGCCGGAAAAGGCAGCGTCACGATAAAGGCAAACGGTAAGCGAATTTGTGTAATAAATGCAATGGGCAGAGTAAATATTATGAATATCGACTGTCCGTTTCGGGCACTTGAAGCCGAGCTTGAAAGAATAAGCGACAGTGTAGACATTATTATTGTCGATTTTCATGCCGATGCTACCAGCGAAAAGCGTGCAATGGGTTATTTTCTGGACGGTAAGGTTACATGCGTGTTCGGTACACACACACATGTCCAAACCGCCGACGAAACCATTCTGCCGAAGGGCACGGCATATATAAGCGATATAGGTATGACGGGTGCAGTACACAGCGTTTTGGGCGTTGAGCCGCAGATTATCATAGACAGGTTTATAACTTCTATGCCACAGCGCTTTGAACATGCCGACGGAAAAGCGAAGCTTTGCGGAGCTGTCTTGGAGGTTGACGATGCAACCAACAAGGCTATCGGTATAAAGCGTATATTAAAATTATAGGAGGTCGGATATGAAAAGGAGAATATTGTCACTGCTGCTCGCAGCTGTATTTACATTGTCGGGATGCTCCATAAATAAAAGCAACGACAAAAAGACCGGTTCAACCTCTGACCTAATCCCTTCAGAAGGCGGCACGCTCAATCTTTCATCATATTCACCGGATACCTTAAATCCGATTACAACGCAGTTTTCATGTGTCCGCGATTTTCTGTATTTGATATACGAAGGTCTTTTTATAGTTGACGAGGATTTAAGCGCACAAGGAGTATTGGCGGACAATTACAGTGTTTCGGACAATAACACCGTATATACGATTAATTTAAAAAAAGGTATAAAATTTCATGACGGCTCGGATTTCAACGCAAATGACGTAATAGATACCTTCAAGTACATTCAGAATACCGATTCATATTATTCGGGAAATCTCGAAAATGTACGCTCCTACACAGCAGCCGACAGCAGCACCGTTGTAATTACACTCAATTCGCCGAGAGCGAATTTTGTGAATAATTTGGATTTTCCCATAATGCCGTCGGGACTTCAGCCTTCAAGCTTCGCTGTACCGAACAGCGACTTTAAGCCTGTGGGAACCGGGCGGTACAGATATGACAAAACAAATGCATATATCAGTATAGAGCTT
Source organism: uncultured Oscillospiraceae bacterium (assembly GCA_964423705.1). Taxonomy (GTDB): domain Bacteria; phylum Bacillota; class Clostridia; order UMGS1810; family UMGS1810; genus CAKSIN01. Next base: position 7,833 of record CAYRGA010000014.1, on the reverse strand, counting down.
AAAAAGAATGATTCCTGGCATGGTGAATCAAAGGTATATATACCGTCTGTGTGCATCAGATTTGTAAAGGATAACGAAAGCATGCTCTATGCCTTCGATTCCGGAGAAACGGACTTAATTACCACCGACCGCGGACGCTGGGGCGAATTTTCGTATACATCGGATTTCAGAACATGCGAAGCTACCACACAACGATACACATTCCTGGGTGTAAATATTGCAAATCCTTACTTGGCCGATGCGGGAAACAGACGTAATCTTGAAAAGGCAATAGATAAAAAGCTTCTTGTCGACAGTCTGCTTTTCTCTCACGCTTCAGCCGCTGAAACGCCCATCTCCTCAAAGGCGTATTTTGCAGCTCAGTCGGAAAGCGAAAAGCAAAAGGATGACAAAAAGGTGCAGCTTAATAAAGCATCTCTCTATCTTCTTTTCAATGAAGAAAGTGAGCAAAAGCAGGAAATCGCCGAATATTTACAGAAAACTCTCGAAGAATACGGTATCAAGCTGTCGTTTACCAAGGTTGATTTTGATTCGTATATAAACCGTATTCAAAGCGGTGACTATCAGCTTTATATAGGCGAGCTCGATGTGCGCAAGGATGCTTCAATTCGCTTTATGTTTAATACCGCACCGCCGTCCGTACCCGCAGACGATGAGAAATCCGAGGTGACAGATGAGCCGACCGAGGAAGGCACCGCCGAAGAACCGAAGGAGGAAAAGGTGCCTGTAAGTGCCGCTTCAAGCCTCGTAAGCAATTACACAAATCAGGAACTGGATAATTTAATCTACAGCATGGATGCGGCGGCAGATAAAAACGATGCCTCCATAGCATATACGAATTTCAGAAATTTTTTCGGTGACAACCTGCCGCACATACCACTCTACCACATAAATGATGCGCTGCTTATAGGAGCAAGAATAAAGGGCGAGGTCAACAAAAACCTAACCAACTTTTATGCAGATTTGGGAGAAATATATATTAACTACGTAAAAAAGTGATTCAAAGCAATAAATGACAAAAAATACGATACCTTTCATGTTAAAATGTATTAAAACCGTTTTACATGGGAGGTATTTTTTATGAGAAAAAGGATTATTACGTTTATGCTCATCACATGTACTTTGATTTTCATCGCATGCGGCGGTAAAGCAGTCAAGGTAAATGAATCGTCAAAAGCAATGCGTGTGCATTTTCCAAAGACCGATGAAGGAAAGTGCATGCTTATACAGCTGCCCGACAACAGATGCATACTTGCAGACTGCGGTACAGCCGAGGATTTTCCGATAATATATGAATACATGAGAAATCTCGGCATAGATTCCGTGGACATGCTGGCTATTACATACACCGACAGCTATCACATGGGCGGAGCAAAAAAAATTATACAGAATTTTAACGTAAAGGAACTGTACCTTCCGACCTTTGCCATCAATGTTAAAATGTATAAAAGCACAGTCGCCGAAGCGGCAAAAATGAATTGCCGAGTCAAACCCCTGAAAAGCGGCACGGCTTTGATTAATGAAAAGAACCTTTGCGCAAGTGCTTTTTCAGCCGACGAAAAGCACAGCGAAGAACTGCTTTTAATGATGTCTTACAAAAACAACCGCATTTTTTCGATTGATGAAACAGATACCGAAGCCGAAAATTCAATTATCAAGTCGCAGGGTACATACATGAAGTCGGATGTGCTTGCATTTGCACCGGGAAACAGTGATTTTTCACCGTCACCGGCTTTTTTGCAGAACATCTCACCCAAATACGCCGTCGTTACAACCGCTCGCAAAAGCGGCAAAAAGCTCTCCGAGAGAGTATCGGAGAGCTTGGGTATATTAGATGTGGAGATACTCGGAAATGATATTAACGGGAACATAGTAATCACATGCACGGGTACAAAAATACATGTAAGCACCGACACATGATTTATCCTGTTTATCTTTTTGTGATGAAGCCGACCAATGAAAATACGATAAACATTGCGATGTTCGCCACAACAACGGTCGCTCCTGCCGGTGTGTTTAAAGCATAGGAAACAAGCATTCCGACAAAAAAACAAAAAACGGAAATCACAGCCGAAAATACCGTTACCTTCTTGAAGCTCTTAAACACACGCATTGCCGTGAGTGACGGCAAAACTATAAGTGCCGATATCAGAAGCGAACCCAGCATTCTCATGCCCAATACAATTGTAACTGCCGTAAGTACAGCTATAAGCATGTTATATAAACCGGTATTTATTCCCAGTGTCTTTGAAAAGCGTTCATCAAACGTCACCGAGAAAATAATGTTATACAAAACGCTGAAAAGAATTATCACAATCACAGAGAGAATAACACTCAATGTCATATCGCTTTTGCTTATGGCAAGTATGCTTCCAAACAGATAGCTGTTTAAATCGGTATTTACCCCGCAGACAGATACGATTATTGTTCCGAAGGCAAGCGCACCTGTTGATATAAGGCTTATTGCCGCATCACCCTTTATTTTCCCGCTCTCGCTTATCCTTAAAAGGGCTATCGCCGCAACTACTACTATTGGGATTGTGATTTTAAGCGGAGAAAGCCCCATAACCGCAGATATCGCAAGTGCACCGAAGCCGACATGTGAAAGTCCATCCCCAATCATCGAATAACGTTTTAATACCAAGCTTACTCCCAGAAGTGACGCGCACAGTGACACCAAGGTTCCGGCAACAAAGGCATTTCGTATAAAATCATATGAAAAAATCGCAATTAAATCATTCATTTCAGACTGCCTCCTATAAAGTATTTTCCGATATCGGTTTTTTTGTATTCGGAAACAGTGCCGAAGTAGTATGCGTTGTCCTTAATATGCAGTATATGAGAGGCGTAACGACACGCGGCATCTATATCATGTGATACCATTATCACCGTCATTTTATCCTTTTGATTGAGTTCGAAAATCAATGAATACAGTTCATTTGTTATAATCGGGTCCAGTCCCGCTGCAGGCTCGTCCAATATAAGAAGCCCGCCCGCCGCACATATCGCCCTTGCCAGCAAAACACGCTGCTGCTGACCGCCGGAAAGCTCCTGATAGCTATGTTTTTTCAGTTCATCTATTTCCATTTTTTCTATGGCATATTTAGCGGCTTTTTTATCTTTTTTGTTATAAAACGGCAGAAATCCGTGCTTGTTCAGTCTTCCGGACAAAACTATTTCGTAAACAGATGCGGGAAAATCGCGCTGCAATGCAGTCTGCTGCGGCAAATAACCTATTTGACTGCAATTAAGCTCTATGTGTCCGGCATACGGCTTTATCAATCCCAAAAGCCCCTTTGTGAGAGTGCTTTTACCGGAGCCGTTTTCACCGACAATGCACACATAATCCCCCGAATTAACACAAAAAGAAATATCCTCTATTATACTTTTTCCGTCATATCCGAGACTGACATTTTCGTATTTTATTATGCACATTTCAGTTCAACGCCTCCTTTATTGCCCTTGCATTTTCTCTCATAAGGCTGATGTATGTTTCGCCGTCGGCAAACTGTTTTTTCGATATAACATGGCATGAATACAGCCGTCTGACCGATGCTCCTGTTTCCAAGGCAACAGTGTCGGCTATTCTGGAATCGCCGTAGTCTACGCAGAATACTGTCGATATTTTTTCGAATTTTACCTTATCTATAAGGAACATCACAGTTGAGATTGACGGTTCGGTGTGCGATGAGCAGCCGGGGAATGCAGCATGATATTTAAGCTTTATGCTGTCAGTCAGATATCGAAAAGGAAATCTGTCACCGAATATCAATGTATCTCTTTTTGCATCTTTAACAATATTCTCATAATCGGCATCTAATTTTTTAAGCTCTGCTATGTACTTTTCGGTATTGGATTTATAAAGCTGCTCATTTTTCGGATTTATGCCGCACAGTTCATCGCATATGGCTTGCGTAATCAATACGGCATTCTCCGGAGAAGTCCATACATGCTCATCATATTCATCGTGCTCATCATGATGATGCTCCTCATCATCATGATGACTGTGATGTCCGTGGCTTTTGTTATCCATACCTTCGATTATTTCTTCTTCAACCATATTAACTTCATCAAGCATTTTTATTATTTTCATTTTTGAGGTATCGGTACTGTCCAAAATACTCTCAACCCATGCCTCGGATTCACCTCCGACCATAATCAAAAGGTCGGCATTTGACACGTTTATAATATCCTGCGGTGTCGGTTCATACGAATGTGCTTCGCTTCCCGGAGGAAGAAGCATGGTGAGATTTACTCTGCCGCCTGCAATGCTACGTACAAAATCGTATTGCGGAAAAACAGTGCAGACCACATTTATTTTCCGTGAGTCCGTACTGTTTTGCGCACAGCCGATAAGCAGTGACAGAATAATTATTAAAGAAAACAGAACTTTGAACTTTTTCATAAATACCTCTATCAATATTCGTCCTTAAGATGTGTGCGTATGTATCGGAAGGTTTCTTCCTCCCCCTTTTCTTCAAGCATCCTCAGTAAGGCTTCTATCATATCGGAGGTTTCGGGGTGTATGGTACGCGTTTTCTTTGATTTTAAAAAGTAGTTGAGCGGATGGGAATCATTATAATTCTCACCCTGGTATATCTTGCTTGCGGCTACTCTGTCGCAAAACATTTCCGCAACATATTTTGTCGGCATTTTGATAGGAGATACCATTTTTGTTTCGGTGTTATAGTCCGTCCAATACTCAAAATGGTGCTTATTCCGCCCTTTGTGATGAAGCCACGCCTTGCTGTAGCCGTATATTTCACGTTCACGTTCATTGGGTGAGCGCTTACCATCCGCATAGTAACGTACTCCCGATATAAACTCCGACGGTGTATATTTTGACAAATCATGTCTTAAGCCCTGAAAGCCTATACCCGCTTTGAAGCAATTACGTATAACTGCATGTCTGTGTGCTGTTATGGTACGGAAATGACCGAAAAATCTTTTTAAAAGCATCATGATATACCTTTCTCAAATTTATCGCAAAATCCGAAACGCTTCTGCGAATCGGATTTTGCAATATAATGGTTTTGTATCGGAATTATGCCGATAATACTGCGTATTCCCATACATTAAAGTGTTTTGTTTTCTGTTTCTGTTCTGATAAACTCGATAAATTCATCAAGAGTTTTTGAGCCCATTTCTCCAAGCCTTCTGGAGCGTGCCGAAACGGTGCCGCTTTCTATTTCCTTATCGCCGACAATTACCATATTCGGAACCTTTTCCATACGCGCTTCTCTTATCTTATATCCGAGCTTTTCGTTTCTCAAATCTATTTCCGCACGTATTCCCATGCTCGTCATTTTATTTTTGATGTCTACAGCATAGTCAAAGTGCTTTTCCGAAACAGGAATAATCTGTACCTGAGTAGGTGCGAGCCATGTCGGGAATGCACCTGCATATTTTTCGATAAGCAGTGCAAGTGTCCTTTCATAGCAGCCTATGGAGGTTCTGTGTATAATGTACGGATTCTTCTTTGAACCGTCCTTATCAGTATATTCCATACCGAATTTCTCGGCAAGAAGCTGGTCAATCTGTATCGTTATGAGTGTATCCTCTTTGCCATACACATTTTTTATCTGGATATCAAGCTTCGGGCCGTAGAATGCCGCTTCGCCTATTCCAATCTTATAATCTATGCCGAGATGGTTGAGGATTTTCTCCATCATATCCTGTGCTTCATCCCACTGCTCCGCAGTACCGATATATTTATCCTTGTCGTTAGGATCCCACTTTGAAAATCTGTAGGACACATCCTCGTACAATCCGAGAGTTTTAAGCATGTACATAGCCAGTTCCAGGCAGCTCTTAAATTCCTGTTCGAGCTGTTCGGGTGTACACATGAGATGACCTTCGCTGATGGTGAATTGACGTACACGGATTAAGCCGTGCATTTCGCCTGAGGCTTCGTTTCTGAAAAGTGTACTGGTTTCATTGTAGCGGAGCGGCAAATCGCGGTAGCTTCGCATTTTATTGAGATATGCCTGATACTGGAAGGGGCATGTCATAGGTCTTAATGCGAATACCTCTTTATCGGTTTCTTCGTCGCCCATTACAAACATACCGTCCTTATAGTGATCCCAGTGTCCCGAGAGCTTATAGAGGTCGCTTTTCGCCATAAGCGGCGTTTTCGTAAGCTGCCAGCCGAGCTTTTGCTCAGTATCCTCCACAAATCTCTGAAGTAATTGTATAACTCTCGCACCCTTCGGCAATAAAATCGGCAAGCCCTGTCCTATGGTATCTACCGTAGTGAAGTAGCCGAGCTCTCTGCCGAGCTTGTTATGGTCACGTTTTTTTGCATCCTCAAGCTTTTCAAGGTGCTCCTTAAGCTCATCCTTTGTAGGAAATGCTGTGGCATATATTCTTTGGAGCATTTTATTTTTTTCGTTTCCTCTCCAGTATGCACCGGTTACACTCAAAAGCTTAAACGCTTTGACACAGCCTGTGTCATACGCGTGAGGACCTGCGCAAAGGTCTGTAAAATCGCCCTGTTTATAGAAAGAAATAACCGCATCCTCGGGTAAATCATTAACCAATTCTATCTTATATGGCTCGTCCATTTTTTTCAAAAGCTCTATTGCTTCGCTGCGAGGCAATTCAAATTTTTCAAGCTTGAGCCGTTCTTTTACGATTTTCTTCATCTCGGCTTCAATGTTCTTTAAATCCTCCATGGTAAAGCTTTCGGGCGAATCAAAATCATAATAAAAGCCATCATCGATTGCCGGACCTATTGCCAGCTTGGTATCGGGGTACAGTCTTTTTACAGCCTGAGCCAATACATGTGATGCTGTATGGCGCAAGATGCTTTTTCCCTCACTGTCCTTAAATGTCAATATTTTCAAATCACAGTCGCTCGTTATCGGACCGGTAAGCTCCTTGACCTCACCGTTAATCATACTTTTCAAGGTGCTCCTTAAGCTCATCCTTTGTAGGAAATGCTGTGGCATATATTCTTTGGAGCATTTTATTTTTTTCGTTTCCTCTCCAGTATGCACCGGTTACACTCAAAAGCTTAAACGCTTTGACACAGCCTGTGTCATACGCGTGAGGACCTGCGCAAAGGTCTGTAAAATCGCCCTGTTTATAGAAAGAAATAACCGCATCCTCGGGTAAATCATTAACCAATTCTATCTTATATGGCTCGTCCATTTTTTTCAAAAGCTCTATTGCTTCGCTGCGAGGCAATTCAAATTTTTCAAGCTTGAGCCGTTCTTTTACGATTTTCTTCATCTCGGCTTCAATGTTCTTTAAATCCTCCATGGTAAAGCTTTCGGGCGAATCAAAATCATAATAAAAGCCATCATCGATTGCCGGACCTATTGCCAGCTTGGTATCGGGGTACAGTCTTTTTACAGCCTGAGCCAATACATGTGATGCTGTATGGCGCAAGATGCTTTTTCCCTCACTGTCCTTAAATGTCAATATTTTCAAATCACAGTCGCTCGTTATCGGACCGGTAAGCTCCTTGACCTCACCGTTAATCATACCGCCGAGTGCCGCTCTTGCGAGCTCATCGCTTACTGTCTTTGCAGCTTCGTATACCGTTACCGCAGATTCAAATTTCTTTGTGCCGTAATCTGAAATGTTAATAGTAATCATTATGCTAAACCTCCGTATAAAATACAATAAAAATTAATGCGGCTATTCCCTACCCATCAAAGAATATTACCGAAAATATTTGTGCAAACGCCTGCGGCTCAAGCCTCAATTTAAGCCTCATTTGTAAAAGCGTTTTTTACTTTAACACAAAAACTTACAATGAAATTGTATATAATAACTTATTATATGCTTTATTGCAAAAAAAGTCAAGAAATTGCTTGACTTTTTGTA
>CAYRGA010000013.1:0-27486 GCA_964423705.1 uncultured Oscillospiraceae bacterium | reverse complement strand
TTAAGTTGTTCAAAAATTTAGTGGAAAATTTGCCAACTTTTACTTGACACTAACCTCGAAAGAGGGCGCCCTTGACATGCCACTGATTTTTTGCTATAATACACTTAAAGACAGAAAGCCAATCTGTGGCTTTCTGTCCTTAAAAAATCATTAAGATTATATTACCATTTTGGAGTTTACACAAAATTTGGGATATACCCGGGGCAGATGTTATATGAATTTTCGCATGTGCTTCAATGCACTTTTTTCCAATCTTGAAACCTGTGCCTGACTGATTCCTAATTCTGATGCGACTTCCATCTGTGTTCTCCCCTTGAAAAAGCGTAAATCCAAAATATACTTTTCGCGCTGATTGAGTTTTTTTAATGCTTCTTTCAGTGATATTTCTTCAAGCCAATTATCGTCCGTGTTTTTATCATCACTTACCTGGTCCATCACATATATGGCATCTGCACCGTCATTATATACCGGTTCGTACAGTGACACCGGGTCCTGTATGGAATCAAGGGCAAATACCACATCCTCCTTGGGCAGATTAAGCTCCTTTGCAATATCATTTACCGTAGGCTCCTTTTCGTTTTTTGCTGTAAGGTATTCTTTTACACGAAGTGCTTTATATGCAATGTCGCGCAGAGAACGGCTTACACGTATGGAATTGTTATCCCGCAGATATCGGCGTATCTCACCTATTATCATAGGCACCGCATATGTCGAAAATTGTACGTTTTGACTTAAATCAAAATTATCTATGGCTTTAATAAGACCTATGCATCCCACTTGAAACAAATCATCGGCATTTTCTCCGCGGTTTCCGAAGCGTTGTATTACGCTCAGCACCAGCCTGAGATTTCCTTGGACAAACCTTTCCCTCGCGACCATATCGCCCTGTTTTATCTTTATAAAAAGCTCGTTTTTTTCGGCGGAGGTCAATGTGGGCAGGTGCGAAGTATTGACTCCGCAGATTTCAACTTTATTCATAAAGCACGGCTCCTTTGTCATTATTTTCAATTAAATTTTCCCCTTAGCTCATTTTTGATATACTGTCATTAAATGTCAAAAGTGTGAATCAAAAAAATTTTTATTAATATGTTTAAAAAGACTTGAATTATTCACAAAAAAGAAATACAATATATAATGAGTGAATTTGTATATAGGGAGAGATATGTTATGAGTTTTTCTGCAATAATTATGGCTGCTGGCATGGGCACGCGAATGAAATCGGACAAATGCAAGGTTTTGCATGAGGTATGCTCAAAGCCTCTGGTTCGGTGGGTATATGAAGCTGCCGACAAAGCCGGAAGTGAAAAAATCGTCCTTGTGGTAGGTCACAAAAAAGAGGATGTTATACATGCTATGGGAGATGATAAGCTGTATGCCGTCCAGGAGGTACGCCTCGGCACAGGACATGCGATTATGATGACAGAGGAATATTTCAGAGATTACGACGGAACGGTAGTCATACTCAGTGGCGATACACCGCTCATAACCGATAAAACCGTAGCGGCAGCAGTTAAATATCATGAAGAAAACAATAACAGCGCCACGGTGATAAGCGCCGTATTGGATAACCCCTTCGGCTACGGAAGAATCGTCCGTGGCGACGATAACAGCTTTATTAAAATAGTAGAGCAGAAGGATGCAAGTGATGAAGAAAAAGTCATAAACGAAATAAATTCGGGTATGTATTGCTTTAATTGCCGTGATTTATTCAACGCACTGTCAAAAATCACCGACAATAATGCACAAAACGAATATTACCTCACAGATACCCTTGAAATACTGCGCAACGAAGGTAAAAAAACAGATGCCGTCGCACTGTGTGAGCCTGAGGAAATATTAGGCGTAAATGACAGGGTTAATCTGGCGGTTACTCAGAAAATCAAGCAATCTCAGATAGTCAGAAGACATCTTCTCAACGGTGTGACGATAATCGACCCGGACAATACTTACATTGACGATGAGGTTAAAATCGATGCGGATGCTGTCATATATCCCTCCACATTTTTGAGAGGAAACACGAAAATCGCATCGGGTTGCATTATAGGACCATCGACAACAATAGAAAATTCCGAAATAGGTAAAAATACCAAGGTTATAAATTCTGTGGTGACAGATAGCAGTATTGCCGAAAATTCCGACATAGGACCCTTTGCATATCTCAGACCCAATTCTGTTATAGGCTCCGACGTTAAAATAGGTGATTTTGTTGAAATTAAAAACTCATCGATAGGCGACGGCACGAAGGTATCGCACCTTACATACGTAGGTGACAGTGATGTGGGCAAGGGTGTTAATTTCGGCTGCGGTACGGTAACGGTAAATTATGACGGTGTGAGCAAGCACAGAACCGTTATAGGCGACAATGTTTTCCTCGGATGCAATACTAACCTTGTAGCACCCGTAAAGGTCGCAAATAATTCGGTAATCGCCGCCGGCTCGACCATTACCGAAAATGTAGATGAATATTCACTGGCGATTGCACGCTCAAGACAGACCGAAAAGAAGAACTGGGCGCGTGAATTCGGATGGAACACTAAGAAAAAGAAATAAGGAGTACAGCATGTATTTGGTAGCAGGTCTGGGAAATCCGGACAGAAAATATGAGGGCACTCGGCATAACATTGGTTTTGAAACCATTGATTTGCTTGTGCATAATTGGGGAATAAAGCTTAATAAAATAAAGCATAAAGCAGTTATGGGCGATTGCACGGTAGGCGGCGAAAAGGTCATCATAGCCAAGCCGCAGACCTATATGAATCTCAGCGGAGAAAGCATCCGCGAAATTGTTAATTTTTATAAAATACCGGTTGAAAATGTGATAGCTATATGCGATGACATAAATCTTGAAATCGGCAGAATCAGAATACGCGCTAAGGGCAGTGACGGCGGGCACAATGGATTGAAGTCCATAATATATCAGCTGTGCAGTGATAAATTCATACGCATACGCATGGGTGTGGGGACGCCGCAGCACAGTGATTATGACCTCGCTGATTATGTTTTGGGTAAATTTTCAAAGCATGAAATCGAGCTTCTCACACCCACTGCGGAGAACACTGTCAAGGCAGTCGAGTGTATCATAAAAAGCGGAGTTTCTCAGGCGATGAATCTATACAACGGAAAGTGAAACAAATTATGAATGCTTTTGCATATTTAACAGACGGTATGAGTGAATTTGACGGGATTGTTTCAAGTATAAAGAAGCAATCCGGTCTTATTCACACACTGGGTTTATCCGGAAGTCAAAAAAGTCATATGATTTATGCTTTCGGCAGTCATATTACAGGTCAATGCCTCGTAATATGCGCCGATGAGCAGCAAGCGGGAAGGGTGGCAAAGGAGCTGTCGTTCTTTTGTTCTGATGCGGTTTTATATTTCCCTCCGCATGAATACGTTTTTTATGATGTGGATGCTTCAGACCGAAAATCCGAATATGAAAGAATAAAAAGCCTTTCCGACGTTAAAAAAGCTAAATTCATCGTAGCATCGGTCGATGCCGTTTCGGCATACACTATCCCCCCAAACCTTTTTTATGAAAATACTCTTGATATAAAGGCGGATGACAGCATAAACATGACCGAATTTACGGAAAAGCTGATATTTATGGGCTATTCCAGAGTAAGTACGGTTGAAAGACCGGGACAATTTTCCGTCAGAGGTTCTATAATAGATATATTTGCTCCGTGCTCCGAGCTCCCTTACAGGATAGAGTTGTGGGGCGATGATGTTGATTCGATACGTATGTTCGACCCTCAGACGCAGCTTTCGGACAAAAATGCAGACGCGGCGGTGATATGCCCGGCCAAGGAGTTAATATATACAAAACAGCAGGCGGAGAATGTCATTAAAAAAATCCGTGATATGAAAAATGAAAATCTTCTGCGCGATATCGAAAAATTCACTCAGAATCATTATTTTCATTCCGCAGATAAATACATGCCGTTTTTTTATGACAAGCTGCCGACACTCTTTGATTATATCGAAAAGGACACTTTGATAATCGCAGACGAACCGAAGGAAATAAAAGCGAAGTCCGACATTTCATCGAAGGAGCAAGCCGAGCTGATAACGACTCTTTCCGACAAGGGGCTTTTTCCGAAGTGCAGGAAGCCATACAGCCTGGAATACTGCGACATAGCATCGATATTAAATTCTTATACGTCAATAAGCATAAGTGCTCTTTCGCACACTGTACCGGAAATCACGCCGACACAAATCGTATCTTTCAGCTCAAAGACACTGCAATCATACACATCAAGCATAGAATATATGCTAGACGATATAGTATTTTGGCACAAAAAGCTTTACAGAATTATTGTGATATTGGGCAGTGATGCGAAAATCGTAAATTTAAAGGATTTACTTTTTGAAAAAGGAATAGTTGCCTCCATAGTCGAATTTGGCGAAAAGCTGCCGGATTTCGGAGAAATATATATTATGAAGGGCAGCCTGGAACGCGGCTTTGAATACCCCGACATAAAGACTGTTGTGGTAACGGACGGAGAGCAAACGGCTAAAAAACGCCGAAAGATAAAGGCGACCGATTCAAAGGACATAATAAAAAGTTTCGAAGAGCTTTCGGTCGGGGATTATGTGGTACACAGAACTCATGGTATAGCGCGCTATGCCGGAATAAGCCAGCTGGAGGTTCAGGGCGTTATAAAAGACTATATAAAGTTGAATTACAAGGGAACAGACTGCTTGTATGTACCGGTAAATCAGCTCAATCTGCTATACAAATATTCCGCATCGTCCGAAAAATCTGTCAAGCTTAATTCGCTCGGCGGAACTCAGTGGCAAAAGACTGTAACAAAAGTAAAGGAAAGTGTATCGAAGCTTGCCGAGAATATGATTAAGCTGTATGCGGAGAGAAGCAGCGTTCACGGACATGTATTTCCGAAGGACACTGAGTGGCAGAAACAATTTGAAGATGATTTCTTATATGACGAAACCGAAGACCAGCTCAAATGCATAAATGAAGTCAAAAGTGACATGGAGCACGGCAAATGCATGGACAGACTGCTGTGCGGCGATGTGGGCTACGGAAAAACCGAGGTTGCTCTGCGTGCTGCCTTCAAATGCGTTATGGACGGTATGCAGGTAGCATATCTGGTTCCGACCACAATTCTGGCACAGCAGCACTATAATACATTTGTTTCGAGAATGAAGGATTATTGTGTAAATGTCGAAATGCTGAGCCGTTTCCGTACAAAAAAACAGCAGGAAAAAATTATAGAAAAGCTTAAACGCGGAGAAGTAGATGTGATAATAGGCACACACAGAATCCTTCAGAAGGATGTGAAATTCAAATCTCTGGGTATGCTTATTATTGACGAGGAACAACGCTTCGGCGTAGGACACAAAGAGGCACTTAAGGAAATAAAGAAAAATGTCGATGTACTTACCTTAAGTGCGACACCTATACCGCGTACGCTTAACATGGCGATGATAGGCATACGTGATTTAAGTGTTATAGCCGCGCCGCCGAATGACCGATACCCGGTGCAGACCTTTGTAATGGAGTACAATACCGCCGTAGTTCAAAATGCTGTTCAGCGTGAAATCTCCCGCGGCGGTCAGGTGTACTATCTGTTTAACAGAGTAGAGGGAATCGAGCGTGCCGCCACAGAGCTGCAAAAGCTGGTTCCCGAAGCCAGAATTGCAACTGCGCACGGAAAGATGAGTGAAGCACAGCTTGAGAGCATCATGCTTGACTTGTTGGAGGGAAACATAGATGTACTTGTGTGTACCACCATCATTGAAACAGGTTTGGACGTGCCGAATGCCAACACCATAATAATTGAAAATTCCGACTGTCTTGGGCTTTCACAGCTTTATCAGCTGAAAGGCAGAGTCGGAAGGTCAAACAGACTTTCATATGCGTATTTTACTTATCGTGAAGGAAAGGTTTTGGATCAGACGGCTCAAAAACGTTTGCAGGCTATACGGGAATTTACGGAATTTGGTGCCGGCTTTAAAATAGCACTGCGTGATTTGGAAATACGCGGAGCGGGAAATCTGCTCGGCAAGGAACAGCACGGAAATATGAATTTGGTAGGATATGATATGTATTGCCTGCTATTGGAACGTGCGGTGAAGGAGCTTAAGGGAACGGATGAAATGCCGAAGCCGGAAACCTCGGTAGATATAAAGGTAAGCGCGTATATACCCGAAAAATCTATATCGGATGAACAGCAGAGAATTGACATGTACCGCCAAATCGCCTCAATAGAAAACGACGAGGATGTACTCAAGGTACAGTCGGAATTTATAGACAGATACGGAGATATTCCGAAATGCACCGAAAACCTCATCGAGCTTGCAAGCATAAAGGCACTTGCTTCCGAGCTGTACATCTCAGATATATCGCAGAAGGATGACTTGATAATATTTACCATTGACAAGGTGGTAAGTACAAAAGCAATAGTCGAGATAATGGATGAATACAGGCGCAGGATGATGTTTTCCTCAGGCGATACATCGTATCTGAGCTATAAATATGACAAGGATATTCTTCACAATGTTAAAATTATATTACAAAAACTTACAAAAGCAATACATGAAGCGGAAATGTAGTTTATAATGTATCTAATGATTCCAAGGAGGATAAAAAAATGAAAAAGATATTCAGAATTGTTTCACTGATTTGCATAGCAGCCATGCTCGCCGGATGTGGTCTTATCAGTGAGTCTGACAAAGCAATAAAGGAAAAGGAAATTAAAAACAGCATCGTTACCGTAAACGGTGAAAATGTGGCAAAGGACATCTTCTACTACTATTTCTATGACGCACAGGACAGGATTTTGCAGGAGGCGGGAATTACGAGTGCCGATAAAATTCCGGATGATTTCTGGACTAAAAAGACCGACGGAAAAACAGCATTGGAAACAGCAAAGGAAAATGCTCTTTTCAATATGGTAGGTGACTATCTTCAGTATCAGAAAGCCAAGGAGGAGGGAATATCCCTTGCGGCAAATGAAAAGTCATACATTCAAAGCCAGGTTTCGCAAATAAAGCAGGATCAGAACATGCTTTCACAGCTTACGCAGATGGGCGTAGGCATCGAATACTATGAGGAGCTCATTACCCATTCGGCATATATTCAAAAGCTTGTGTCCAAATATATAGATGAAGGAAAAATCAAGGTTGATGAAGAGAAGGTATTTGAAGAGTTCGGAGATAACTATATAAAGGCAAAGCATATACTCATATCCACTGTAGATACAAATACACGCCAGAGCTTGAGCGACGAGGAAATAGCCAAAAAGGACGCTACCGCGAACGATGTACTGGCTCAACTTAAAGCCGGCGGTGACTTTGACGAGCTTATGCAGCAGTATAGCGAGGACCCGGGTCTTTCGTCAGCTCCGGACGGATATGTATTCACAAGCGGAAATATGGTGCAGGAGTTTGAGGATGCAGCATATGCACTTAAAGAGGGTGAAGTGAGCGGACTTGTGAAAAGCTCATACGGATATCACATTATCAAGCGTGAGCCTCTTGATCCCGAGGGTACTCAGGAGCAGCAATACATGGAAAACTTTGAGTACAATGCTGCTATACCGGAGCTTGAAAAGCTCACGGAAAAGTGGAGAGAATCAGCTGAAATTGAACCGAACGAAAAGGTTTTGAACAGTATCAAACCGACAATTACGCAAAACAGCAAGTAATCTATTTTTATAAAAAACATTGATAAAGAGATATTATGGCAGGAGATGTCGTAATATCTCTTTATTTTTGTTATGAAATATTGTGTTTTTTTCAAAATATTACAAAATATCTCCGTGTTGTATTGTATAATTAACATACACAAATATTATTTGCTTCGGGATTATTTTGCCGACAAATAAAAATGCAGGGAGCGTTACCAATGAATAAAACACTTGATGAATTTTTTAAACAAAAATACAAAACCGCAGAAGGAAAACGCGGAATCGAGTTGAAGATATCCCTTTCGGATACAGTAAACATACTTTTGTGCTTTACAATGGCGCAATGTGGCATTTTTTACGACATGATGCCCTTCGGAGCGGCAGCATATGCGGCGGTTTTCTCATCGGATAGATGGTTTGTTTTCTTGGCGGCAACTCTTTTGGGACTTATACGAAGCCGCATGAATTTATCTTTTATTCCGTATTTGGCAGCCATGACAGCCGCCACCTTTTTTATGGGTTTTTTAAAATCTGCTTCAAAGCTGCGCTGCAAAGCACTTATAATGAGCCTTTGCCTTTTTACATCTCTTGTCTGTGCCGGCTTGTTTACGGACTTTTACATATATGACTTATTTACCGTACTGGCAGAAGCTGTTATATGCTTTGGCGGAGTGTATGTTTTCAACACAGCCATACCGGTACTGTTGGCGGGAAACGAGCGAAGCTATTTGTCAGATATTGAAACCGCTTCCGTTATAACGGTATTTGCTCTGCTAATACGGTGCATGGCAGATGTTCCGCTTGTTTTCGGCGTCAATATCGCGGTAGTTGCTGCGATAGTGCTTTTATTCGCTGTTAATACTGACGGCGAGATTTCTTCGGGCGCTGCCTTGGGCGCTATACTTGGAATTGTGTGCGTGGGGAATACAGACAATATCGCTTCTGCGACCGGTGCCTTTGCGATTTCCTCTCTTTGCTCCGGATTAATGAAGAACTATGGAAGACTGGGGTGTATTCTCGGATTTATTGCCGCCAATGCCGCTATGACGGTATTTTTAAGCTATGATATTCTCCCGTTTGACTTGGCGGAGGTATGCATAGCGGCGATAATTTTCATTCTTCTTCCGCAAAGGACTGTGGAATATGTGTCATCATTTTCGGCAAAGACCGTGCACACAGCTAACGATACTTTTGTAAGTGGCGACAAATCCCAAAAGGTGATATGCGAAAGACTGGACAAGCTGTCTAAGGCTTTTGCCTCTCTGGCGCTATCGTATTCAAGCTGCTTAGAAAACCAAAGCATGTCAAAGCAATACATAATCCATATGCTGGACACTGCTTCATCAAAAATTTGTCCCGACTGCGGATTGAAATACAGCTGCTGGGAGCGTGGATACAAGGCAAGTTATTCGGCTATGCTTGATATGCTTAAGGCTGCCGAGGAGAAAGGTGCACTGTCGGAAACGGACATACCCGAGGCGTTTTCGTTAAAATGTAAAAAAATATCGAATTTTATAGATGCCTTTAACAGAATGTTTGAAATATACCGCGTGGAAAAACTGTGGATGCAGCGGCTGAACGAGAGTCGTCTGCTGGTTTCGAGCCAGCTTATGGGGATAAGCCGAAGCATAGGAGGACTTTCGGATGAGTTTGATATGTGTATCGACATTCCGGCTGAAAAACAGCTCAAAACAGCCATCGACCGAATCGGAATAAAAACTGATGACATAACGGTTATGCGCGGACACGGAACGGATTTTACAATCGATATTTACTTTAGCAAGGCCAAATGCGGAAAAAAGGACGAACAAAAAATCACTGAAATTATAGATGAACTGACCCAAGTAAAAACTCACGTGTCAAATTCATATTACGAAGAAAATAAGCCGGTAATCACTTTCAAGCCTTTAAGTGCTTACGGTATATCTACCGCTTCGGCATCAGCTTTCAAAAACACCGAAAAAGTCAGCGGTGACAGCTTCATAATATGCAAAAACGCTTTCGGTGAAACTGTGATGGCTATATGCGACGGAATGGGCACCGGTGCCTCTGCCGCCGGAGAAAGCAGTGCTGCCACAGAGCTTTTGAAGAATTTTGCCGATGCGGGTATGGATGCCGAAACCTCACTGGAACTGATTAATTCATCACTTCTTCTGAAATCCTCAGGAGAAAGCTTTTCGGCTATGGATGTATGTACTTTTAGGTGCAACGACGGGATAATCACCTTTTCAAAAAGCGGTGCGGCACCGAGCTACATAAAAAACGAATACGGAATATCAAAGGTCGAAGCCGATAATCTGCCCTTCGGAATATCCGAAAAACATTCTCAAATAAAGAGCGAAATTTTCACAGTGGAAAATTCCGCTGTTATAGTCATGGTGTCTGACGGAGTGTCGGACGTTTACGCCGCCGAGGAAGACGGCTTGATTAAAAAGCTGGAATCGCTCGAAACCTTTAATCCTCAAATTATTGCTTCCGTAATATTAAATACAGCGGTAGAGCTTTCCGGTGGAAAGGCTGATGATGACATGACAGTAGTAGCCGCAGCTGTATGGAAAAATTAAGAATATTAATTCGAAGTATGAAGTAGGATTAAGATTAGAATTATTGCTGCTGTGAAAGCCCACAGATGCTTAAACTTTATGTGATGAAGTTTTTTCTTGTCATCGTAAAATATAAAATAGTTTTCACGGTCTGCGGTCAGGTCACAGCCGCATTTCGAGCACATTCTTTCCGATATGTCAAGCCTGATAAAACATGAATCACAGCGGCGGTGTAACCCGCCGCCGAAAACCTTTATTTGCTTGTAATTACGCCAAGACCGCTGCGTCGGATTATATCATTTCCGAATTCCGACAGCATTAATTCTATAAATTTATCTACCTTAGGATTTTCTTCTTCACGTACAACGGCATAGTAATTTGTCGTATAAGGATATATTCCACTTCCTATGCTTTCATCCGTAGGCTTTATCCCGTCTATTGACAATAGCTTTAAATCCACCGGTCCCAAAACACTCTGTACGGTGTTATAGTAATAGTATAGGCTGTAGCCCATGGCAATGCTGTCCGAATGAGTTTTATTGTAATCATCAACATCGGTCAAAATGCTTGCCATCATGTAGGATGTACGTTCTCTGGAAATACCTTCGTTTATATCGGCACCGTCAAGAATGAATTTTTCCATCTGCGCATGGCTTCCGCTGTCGTTGTTTCGGCAGTATGCTGTCAGTTCGGCATTGTTTCCGCCCAATTCGCTCCAATTGGAAACAGCGTTTTCCACATATATCTTTTTGATTTGCTCCGTGGTAACAGCATCTGTCATGTTGTTTTTATCGGTAAAAAATACCAGTGCTTCGTTTGCTATTGGCACATATCTGAGCTTTACGCCTTTTTCCTCTGCATATTTTGTTATTTCTTCACTCGGGTCGGGTACAAAAATCATCTCAACCTCACCGTCTATAAGACGTTTGTACGAATTGGAGGTTTTTGAATGTACCTTCGGCTTGGATTCATGATTATTACTGTTTTGATAATACAACAGATAAATATTGTCGGTTATACTGTATGTCGATGTAGAACCGTCCAAAATCGGTATTTGCGCATTTGGCGCGGTTTCGCGTAGTATTGCGGGTGCGTTTTCACGAAAAAAATCACGTAT
Source organism: uncultured Oscillospiraceae bacterium (assembly GCA_964423705.1). Classification (GTDB taxonomy): domain Bacteria; phylum Bacillota; class Clostridia; order UMGS1810; family UMGS1810; genus CAKSIN01. The sequence goes on along the minus strand of CAYRGA010000013.1, from coordinate 16,174 downwards.
TACGTAATATAAAAATTCCGCACACTCATAACGTGAAACAGCTTTTTGAGGATAAAATCTGTATTCGTCATTGCTTGAATCCATCGGGTCGGTGCTTTCATCATCACATATGAGCATATAGTTGTTCGTTTTTAAATCATTATATGCTTTTTCGGCAAATTCCGAAATCGTATCCACATCCTTATACGCAGTGCTGTACTCAGCCGTACCGTTATCCTTCATACAGCCCATTTCGGTCAGCATGCGGTGTGTCATGGCAGTAAGCTGTTCTCTGGTCACATTTTGATAGGGATTAAAATCGGTGTCCTCTTTAAATACGCCCTTTTTGAAAAGTGCCGTTATGTACGGTGTATACCATTCGTCTAAGGGGGTATCCTCAAAAATTTGCTCTTCGTGCAGAGGTTCTATACTGAAAAGTCTGGAGAATATTGCCGCCATCTCTGCTCTGGAAAGATCTTTGTCGGGAGAAAAAGTACCATCGCCATTACCGAGAAGCACACCACGTGCGGAAAGCTCTTTTACATATAAATCATATTTTTCGATATCTGTAAACTCGGCAGGAGAAACTTTTACGGACTTAATGCCGCGGTTATCCGGCGTATAGGCATATGTATACCCTTCGTCGGGACCTTTTGACAACGGAATCACTTTATCGCTGTCGGCATATGCTGCAAGCCATACTTGCTCATCGCCCCATCGGAATGTTTCGTCCGATTTAAGATAAGCAACGTTTGCCGATGCTGATATACCTGCCAGCATAAAAAATGTCACTGCTGCAAATACTACGGTTTTTCTCATTTTCTTCCTCTCCTTTATATTGATTATATGCTCAGTATATATATTAAAAATATATGTGTCAATCACTGTAAATATAATATTACATATTTTTAAATGAAATGTAACATACGCTGCCGATGATATCTTGCGTAAGATATATAACAAAAATGCATCCGAAAATAAATTTCGGATGCATTTTTGAATTAAATGTTTAGTTACAGAGTTTCATTTCTTCAAAAATAAGCTTTGCTGATTTTATTCCTTCGGATAGAGGAGCGATTTCTTCGCCTGTTCCCAAAAGAATCTCATCTATAAAGTATTCGAGTTCGCATGCGTATGCATCGCCGACGTTTACGTTTATTCCGACATCCTGTGCATCCTTGGCGGATGTGTCGATTTCTTCGCACTTTTCATCTGTGGCGATGGTCAGCTTGCCACTGCTTCCATCGAAGAACATGGTTGCCTTTTCAAAAAATGCCTTGAAGGAAGCATCGAATGAACGCGTAGCTCGGCAATCCCAGGACCCTTCTGCCGTTATTACCTTATCTTCATATTGATAAAGTACATTTATGTGATTAATCATGCCGTTTTTGTCACGTGTCGCTGCGGCACTCAATTTCTTAATATCGTCACCGCACATATATCTGATGAAATCCGCATCATGAATGTGAAGGTCAAGCGCCACACTTCCGCACTTTTCTGGGTCGGAGAACCAGTTTTCCCATCCCCAAAGAGGCATAACGCTTATTCTGGAAAAATCAGCCGCTATAAGCTTTCCGTATTTTTCGGTATCAACAGCGTTTTTCAATATTCTGTATTCATTCATGAAGCGTACTACGTGACCGACTTGAACCTTTTTGCCGGTTTCCTTCTGAGCTTTTTCAAGAAGCTCGGTTTCAGCTTCGTTTAAGCACACCGGTTTTTCAAGGAAAACATCAAAGCCTTTTTTCATGGCAGCTACAGCATGAACGGTGTGAAGGTATGTGGGCAGACAAATATCGACAAAATCAACATCAGCCTTTTCTATAAGCTCCATACCCGTATTGTAGATTTCACAATCGAACTTTTCCTTCATTTCGTTGCGTGCACTTTCGGTAACATCCGCAATGGCGGCAACTGTTACCTTTTCGCTAAGACCCTTATATGCAAGCGCATGAGTTTTACCCATCCCGCCGCAACCTATTATACCTACCCTTAACATATTATCATCCTCCTGTTAAACAATTTACAATGTCCCGTTATTCACCGCAGAGCAGCATACGAGCTTTATTTGTTGATTATATCTCTCAAATATTGTGCTGCCGAAGCTATATCAGCTGTCGGATTTTCACCGCACTCACGTTCTATGGTGAGGAAGCCTCTGTAGCCTATATCATCAAGTGCACTTAAATATTTGTCAAACGGTACGCTTCCCGATCCGAGAGGAACTTCTTCAAAAAATCCGCCCTGTAAGTATTCCTCGGGTATCGGATGTACTACCTGATATATAAATTCCGGGTTGGAATCCTTAAGCTTAATGCCGTCCTTGGCATGTGTATGTACGATATAATCCTTGAGTGTATACACTGCCTTTACAGGGTCGTCACCGGTTACCATAGCCAAATTAGCCGGATCAAGGTTTACCGCTACACCGCGTGAATTAAGGGAATCAAGAAATTCCTTAAGTGTATCGGCAATTTCGGGACCTGTTTCTATTGCGAAGTGAGAACCCAGACTGTCCGCAAATTCAGCTAATTCAGCACAAGCTTCCTGCATTATCTTGTATCTGTCCGCATTCTTGTCATTCGGAACCACACCTATATGAGTTGTAACAATATTGCACTCAAGGCGTTTTGCAAGCTCCATAATTTTCTTGGACTTTTCGATGTTTTTCTTGTTTTTCTCAGGGTCGCCGAAGCCTTCACCGAGGTCACCGCATATAGCCGAGAATATAAGACCGTTAGACTTTACGATATCCATAACCTCGCTTATTTTCGAATCGGTCATATTCTCCGGAGAATGTTCGCCGTTTGTGCAGTACATCTGCAAACCGTTTACACCTATTTCGGCGGATGTTTTAACGGCGGTTTTAAAATCGGTCGCAAAGGATTCAACCATTGCACCTATAGGAAATTTAAACATTTTATATCCCTCCTGTTATTAAGTGTTGCAATTTTTGTAATTTAATTGTATAATTATATGTAGATAAAGTCAATTGCCGATATTGCCGTAAATTGTAATAATATTGCTCAAAAAGAGGTTGGCGGAATGGATAATAAAAAAATATACGAAACACATTCTTTAAGTGGTAAGGCATTGCCGTTTATATTTCATCGGAATATGGGTGCCCCTAAGGGTAAAAATGTGCATGTTCACTGGCATCCTAACATTGAGATACTGCGTATTTTAGAGGGGAACGGTACGGTATTCTGCGACAACAGCGAATATAATGTATCGGTCGGAGATATACTCATAGTAAACTCAAATTACATACATACCATGTATACTGACGAAAAAATGATATACCATTGCTTTATTCCCGATAACGAATTTTGCAATTCAAACGGCATTGACATGGAAAACACCTCTTTTGAGCCGAAAATATGCGACAGCAGGGCAGTGGAACTGTATGACGGTATGGCAGAGGAGTTTTTCGCCGATGGAGAATTCCAAAACATGCGTATCCGAATCGCCGTTTTAAAGCTCATATTGTATATTTCTCAGAACTATACCGTTCAGCTCAATACTCAGGTAGAGAAAACCTCTGCAAACGAAAATATCAAGCTCGCATTAGGCTATATCAAATCACATTTTTCGGAGAAATTGACTTTGGACAGCCTGTGCAATGAGGTTGGATTGAGCAAATATTATTTCCTGCGAAAATTTAAGGAGTGTGTCGGCTGTACACCTCTGGAATATACGAATCTTCTGCGAATTGAGCATGCAAAAAAGCTCCTTTTGAAAGGTGATATCGAAATCGGAGAAATAAGTGAGCTCTGCGGCTTTAATGATTTTTCGTATTTTTCCAAGACTTTTAAAAGCTATGCGGGATGTACACCGTCGACATACAGGAGTAAAGCATAATTTTTCGGTTTCATTTGAACACTTGTTATTTTGGGCACTGTGTGGTATACTAACAGAAAGAGCAATTTTTTAACAAATTAATGCATTTTTGTTGAATCACGTTGTATGCAGAGGTGAAAAGCATTGAATAAATTTGAGGTTGTAGCGCCGTTTGAGCCGATGGGTGACCAGATAAGAGCCATAGATGAGCTGTCGGAGGGATTAAAGAAAGGTAGTCGCGGGCAGACACTTTTGGGTGTCACGGGCTCCGGGAAAACCTTCACTATAGCTAAAACAATCGAAAAAATAAATAAACCCACTTTGGTAATCGCACATAATAAAATTCTTGCCGCACAGCTTTGCAGTGAGTTTAAGGAGTTTTTTCCGAATAATGCCGTGGAGTATTTTGTGTCTTATTATGATTACTATCAGCCGGAGGCGTATATACCGAACACCGACACATATATAGAGAAGGATTCCGCTATAAATGATGAAATCGACAAGCTTCGACACAGTGCCACAGCGGCACTTTTTGAAAGACGAGATGTCATAATAGTGGCAAGCGTTTCGTGCATATACGGCCTGGGTGACCCGGATGACTACAAAAACCTGATGGTGAGCCTCAGAGTCGGCAATGAATACGACCGCGATGATTTGCTCAGACGTCTTGTGGATATACAATACAAACGAAATGACATAGACACCGAAAGAGGCACTTTTCGCGTCCGAGGTGACGTTTTGGAAATTTTTCCGATTAATTCCGCCGAAAAGGCAGTGCGTGTCGAATTTTTCGGCGATGAAATAGAGCGAATCTGTGAAATCGATATCGTGACCGGGGAAATTCTGGCATTCAGAACTTACACCGCTTTATTCCCCGCATCACATTATGCGACGACGAATGTTAAAATGAGGCATGCTTTAAAATCTATCGATGAGGAGCTTCAAGAAAGGCTGGGTGAATTTAAGCGGCAGGGAAAGCTGCTTGAGATGCAGCGGTTGGAGCAGAGAACGAATTATGACATGGAAATGCTTCAGGAAATCGGCTTTTGCCAGGGAATAGAGAACTATTCGCGGCACATAAGCGGCAGAGCACCGGGAAGCGCACCGTACACACTTATAGACTACTTTCCGGACGATTTTTTGATGGTAATAGATGAATCACATGTCACCATACCGCAGATACGAGCCATGTATGCCGGTGACCGCTCGCGAAAGACGACACTTGTGGATTACGGATTTCGTCTGCCGTCGGCGTTTGATAACCGCCCGCTGAATTTTGACGAATTTGAGAAGAAAATAAATCAGATAATTTTCGTGAGCGCCACCCCGGCTGATTATGAAAAAGCTCATTCCGCCAAAACCGTCGAACAGGTAATACGCCCCACGGGGCTTGTAGACCCTGAGGTCATGGTACGTCCCGTAAAAGGACAGGTCGATGATTTGATAGGTGTTATAAATTCGACAACGCCTAAAAATCAGCGTGTTTTAGTCACGACACTTACGAAAAAAATGGCGGAATCGCTTACGGATTACCTGCACAGTGTCGGAATCAAAGTAAAATATCTTCACAGTGATATCGACACCATAGAAAGAATGGAAATAATACGCGATTTGCGCTTGGGTGTTTTTGATGTGTTGGTCGGAATTAATCTGCTGCGTGAAGGACTGGACATTCCGGAGGTAAGCGTGGTGGCAATACTCGATGCCGATAAGGAGGGCTTTCTCAGAAGTGAAACCTCACTTGTGCAGACCATAGGCAGAGCAGCGCGAAATGCCGAAGGCAAGGTCATAATGTATGCCGATACCGTTACCGATTCGATGCGCCGAGCCATTGATGAAACCGACCGCCGCCGCAAAATACAGACAGAATACAATGAAGCACACAACATTATCCCGCAAAGCATTAAAAAGGATGTACGCGGAATCATTCAGACCTACAAGGACGACGAGGAGGTCAACGGCGGTTGTGAGGCGGCTAAGCCTGTAAGCATAGAAGAACAGATTACGAATCTGACTCTCATGATGAATACCGCCGCACAAAATCTCGAATTTGAACAGGCGGCAAAATACCGCGACGAGATTTCCAGGATAAAAAAGCAGGCTGAGGTGGAAGAAGGAAATCAAAATTGACATGACAAGGAGTAAATAACGTGCCTAAAGATACAATTTATATACGTGGTGCACGAGAGCACAACCTAAAAAATGTAGATATTTCCATACCGAGGGATAAGTTCATAGTTTTTACCGGACTTTCCGGCTCGGGAAAATCTTCGCTTGCATTCGATACAATATATGCCGAGGGACAGCGGAGATATGTGGAGTCGTTGTCATCATACGCAAGACAATTTTTGGGACAGATGGACAAGCCGGATATCGACTATATTGACGGACTTTCTCCGGCAATAAGCATCGACCAAAAGACCACAAGCAAAAATCCGCGTTCGACGGTAGGGACAGTTACGGAAATATACGATTATTTTCGTCTGCTTTTTGCGCGTATAGGTATAATGCATTGCCCCAAATGCAAAAAAGTCATAGAAAGCCAGACAATAGATGAGATTACGGATAAAATAATGGCATTGGGAAACGGTGCCAAGCTTCAAATACTTGCGCCCATACTCCGCGAAAAAAAGGGAACACATCAAAAAGTCCTTGACGATGCAAAAAAAAGCGGATTCGTCCGTGTACGTATAGATGGAGAAATACGAGATTTGTACGAAAATATTTCTTTGGAAAAGAATATACGCCACACTATTGAAATCGTGGTTGACAGGCTGGTGCTGAAGGACGGTATACTCTCGCGTGTCACGGATTCACTGCAAACTGCGCTTAACCTGGGCGGCGGAATCGCTGTGGTTATACTTTCCGACGGGTCGGAAATGGTTTTTAATCAAAATTTTGCATGCCGTGATTGCGGGATAAGCATGGAAGAGGTGACACCGCGTTCCTTCTCTTTTAACAGTCCCATCGGTGCATGTAAAGGGTGTTCGGGTTTGGGAATGCTTATGGAAATTGACCCGGAGCTTGTGATTGCAGACAGGAATAAATCTTTATATAACGGCGGTATAGATGTATGCGGCTGGAAATCCATAGGTGAGGAGGGTTCGTACTCAAATTTGTGGATAGAGGCACTTGCGCAGAAGTACGGATTTGACCCGAATCTTCCCATAAAAGATATGCCTGGTGACATCATAGATATGATATTGTACGGCAATGATGAGCCGCTGACGATAATATACAAGGGGAGCGTTAAAACACACCCCTTTGAAGGCATTATCAATACTCTCAAGCGGCGATACAAGGATTCGTTTTCATCATTTATGAAAGCGGAGATTGAAGCACTTATGGGTGAAAATACCTGCCCATCCTGCAAAGGCAGACGTCTGCGTCCTGAAATTCTAGCCGTTACCGTCGGTGATAAAAATATCGCCGAGGTCACCGAAATGAGCATAAAGGATATCAAAGCATTTTTTGATAATCTTCAGTTGACAGACACCGAAAAGCTGATCGCAAATCAAATACTTAAGGAAATCCACTCCAGACTTCAATTTTTAATAGATGTGGGACTTGATTACCTTACTCTGGCACGAAGTGCCGGTACACTTTCCGGCGGCGAGGCGCAGCGTATACGTCTTGCCACGCAGATAGGCTCAAGTCTGATGGGAGTGTTATATATACTTGATGAGCCCAGTATCGGACTTCATCAGCGCGATAATGACAAGCTTCTTTCCACGTTGCAGAAATTGAGAGATTTGGGAAATACGCTTATAGTCGTGGAACATGACGAGGACACCATGCGTGCCGCAGATTACATTGTGGATATAGGTCCCGGTGCCGGTATACATGGCGGTCATGTGGTCGCTGCGGGCACTGCCGAGGAAATCATGAAGTGCGAAGAAAGCATCACCGGTGCATACCTTAGCGGAAGGAAAAAAATTCCCGTTCCGAAAAAAAGACGCGAGGGAATCGGAAAAAGCCTTGTGATAAAGGGGGCAGCGGAGAATAATTTAAAAAATATAGATGTAGAAATTCCGCTCGGAAAATTCGTATGCGTAACGGGTGTATCGGGTTCGGGGAAGTCATCACTTGTCAATGAAATTCTGAACAAGAGCCTGTCAGCCAAGTTGAACGGTACCAGAAAAAAAGCGGGCAAGCATCGGGAGATACTCGGTGTCGAAAATCTTGATAAGGTTATTGGCATTGACCAGTCCCCCATAGGCAGAACTCCGCGTTCAAACCCGGCAACCTATACCGGTGTATTCTCCGATATACGAACTGTATTCACACAGACCAACGAGGCGAAAATACGCGGCTACGGTCCGGGGCGTTTCAGCTTTAATGTGAAGGGAGGCAGATGCGAGGCGTGCCAGGGGGACGGAATAATAAAGATAGAAATGCACTTTCTGTCGGACGTTTATGTGCCATGTGATGTATGTAAGGGTAAGCGTTACAACCGCGAAACCCTTGAAGTTAAATTCAAAGGCAAAAATATAAGCGAAGTTCTGGATATGACTGTCGAGGAAGGCCTGGAATTTTTTGGAAATATTCCGAAAATTAAGCGCAAGCTTAAAACTCTCTACGATGTAGGGTTGGGTTACGTGAAAATAGGACAGCCTTCAACCCAGCTATCCGGCGGTGAAGCACAGAGAGTAAAGCTTGCGACCGAGCTTAGCAGGAAATCCACCGGAAGGACAATGTACATTTTGGACGAGCCTACGACAGGCTTGCATACTGCCGATGTACACAAGCTTATTGAGGTTCTTAATATTTTGGCAGACAGTGGAAACACCGTAGTTGTAATCGAACACAATCTTGATGTTATAAAGGTAGCGGACTACATTATAGATTTGGGTCCTGAGGGCGGAAACGGCGGCGGAAAGGTTGTTTGTGCCGGAACACCGGAGGAAGTAATCAAATGCAAAAAATCCTATACCGGAAAATATCTTGAAAAAATGCTTAAAAGCTAAATTTCAAATCAAAACATTGCTTCCGCTTTGGCGGCAGAAGACAAGGCTGAAGCAATATATCGGCTTTGGCGGAGAATGACGGTTCTATGGGAATTTAAAAAAGAGGGCTGCCCACGTGAAATTTTTATATTGCAAATTCATTCGGGAAAAATTTTTTCGGCCGAATGCACACCATCAAACGACATACCGAAGGAGAGCAAAGATATGTTTGAGCTTATATCCGACATTTTAAAATACGGTCTTGTAATAGTTGTATATGTTTTTATCTTCAGCGTGGTTAAGCTTGTCTACCTGGACATTGCCGACACACGAAGGCTGAATAAATCCGAGGAGGAGGGGCTGGGCTATCTGAAGCTTATAAACCTGCGCCGCGAATTTAATTTCAAGGTATATGAAAGCTACAGCGTACAGGAAAATTCGATAATCGGCAGAAGTAAGAAATGCGGCATTTACATACCCGACCCGTACCTTTCAAAGCAACATGCGAGAATATTTTTCAAGGATGCAGAATTTTACATCGAGGATATGGGAAGCACAAACGGTACAAGGGTAAACGGCAAGCCTCTCGGTGTACGACCGTCAAAGCTTAAAGACAATGATAAAATAAGTATTGGCCATATGAATTTTTTGTTTGTAGACAGTTCCAAGCTTTAGACAGGAAGTGATTATTTTGATTAAAATGAAAATACGTCCGATGCTCATGGTAGTGCTCATGAACATTTTGGGATTCCTGCTTTTATATCTTTTTCGTCAAGGCTCAGATATAAATCTGCTCTATGCAATGGCGGTGATGTGCGCTTTAAATATCGCTGTTTATGCGGCTGTGCAGATTTTCGCGCTCGGTGACGTGTACCTGTACCTGATGGTTTCCATGCTGGTTACAATAGGCATAATAATGCTGTTTCGGCTTGATTATGAAAACGGCTACAGACAGCTGAAGTGGTTTGCAGCGGGAACGGTGGTGTACTTCATAAGCTATTTTATTTACAGAAATTACGGCGGTTGGAGCAGGCTTGCTGTTTTTTACATGGCTGCAGCCATACTTTTGTACATCATAACATTGGTTTTCGGCTATGAAGTAAAGGGCTCGAAAAACTGGATTAAAATAAAAAGCTTTTCCGTACAGCCTTCGGAATTTATAAAGATTCTTTTTTGCTTTTCACTTGCGGCTTTTTTTTCAAACAAAGCGAAGAATACGGAAAAGGATAAAAAGTTCACTCTTTTTAAGCGCGATGATGTAGTTCTTGCCGTATTTGTGTACATATGCATCGGATTATTCATCATCCAGCGTGAGTGGGGAACCGCACTTTTGTTTTTCCTGGTATATTTTTCGATGCTGGTTTTATATGATGCACCTTCCGCAATAATCATACTTAACGCTTTAATTGCGGTTGTCGGCGCATACGGCGGCTATATGCTTACAGGGCACATAAAAATAAGGGTAAGCACCTGGCTCGACCCCTGGGCGGATGCCACAAACCGCGGCTATCAGATAATTCAGTCGCTTATGGCAATATGCTCCGGAGGATATTTCGGTGCCGGAATCGGAAACGGAAATCCTTATCTCATACCGGAGGTACATTCCGACTTTATATTTTCGGCGATATGCGAAGAAATGGGACTTTTCATGGGAATTGCCATAATCATGCTGTACTTTATATTTTCGTACCGCGGATTTAAAACAGCCATCAAAACAAGTGATACTTTCAACCGTGCACTGGCATTGACCCTGGTTATAAGCTTTGCATTTCAGACATTTATCATAGTTGGCGGTGTAATAAAGCTCATACCCTTAACGGGAATTACTCTTCCCTTTGTAAGCTACGGCGGAAGCTCCATGCTTTCAAGCTTTATAATGCTCGGAATACTTACAGCCATATCCGGAGGAAGCCGAGCCGTAAAAGATAAATAACTGTTGACTTTTCATTCATGCAAGTGTATAATTTATGCATAAACATAGTTTTATGCATAAATTATGAGGTGCCACCATGAAAAACATAACTGTAATAACCAATCCCGACAAAGATATCGGGTATATATATACAAATAAAATTAAAAGCTTTTTAGACGGAAAAGGCAGGCTGTCTTTTATCGATTCTTATTCCGATATAGAGAAAAAATTAGTCGGTGCCGATGTTGCCATAGTTTTGGGCGGTGACGGAACAATTTTAAGATGCGCCGGTGAAGCTGCCAAAACCGCTACCCCCATTTTGGGCATAAACCTGGGAAATTTGGGCTTTCTTGCCGATGTTGAAACGACAGACATAGAAGTGGCGCTTGACAAACTTTTAAACGGTAATTATGTGGTCGAAGAAAGATTTATGCTTGATGCCGAAATTATACGTGGTGAACATACCGTGGAGAAGGTGTCGGCACTTAATGACATAGTGGTTTCAAGGTCATCTTTTAAGCGCATTGTGGCGACAGATATATATGTGGATGACAGCTTTGCTGCTCACTATGACGGTGACGGAATTATAGTTGCGACGCCCACCGGAAGCACCGGTTACAGCTTCAGCGCAGGTGGTCCCATAGTTGACAGCAGTGTTTTTGCCAGCATAATAACGCCCATTTGCCCGCACACGTCTTTTTCCACGCCGATGGTGATACCGGGCACGAAAATTATAAAAATCAAGTTTAAGGATAGCTTTTCACAGTGTTCGATGCTTACGGTTGACGGACAGCAGGGATATGACTTGGAGCCGGAGGACACTGTGATAATTAAAGCCAGCGATAAAAAGACGGGACTTATAAAATTTGACAATTCAAATTTCTATGAAATGCTTTGCAAAAAGCATATTACCGCAGCTACGGGAGCAGAAGGGAGAGCGTGAATATGACTAAATCACAAAGACACGAAAAAATACTTGAACTTATATCAACTCACAACATTTCAACCCAAACAGACCTTACCAATTTATTGATAGATGCAGGTTTTGATGTGACACAGGCGACCACATCCAGAGATTTACAGGAGCTTCGCATAATGAAGGTGCTGTTAAATGACGGTACGTATAAATACGCCGCAACACGCGAAAGCGAAAACGATACAAGCAAGAAACTGCGTAAGGTACTTAGTGAGTGCCTTCTGAATGCAGACTATGCTATGAACATAGTGGTTCTTAAAACTATGACGGGTGCGGCTCAGGCGGTGGCATATGCATTGGAAGCCTTCGTAAAAGAGGATATAGTCGGTTCGATAGCCGGAGATGATACGGTGATGATTGTTGTACGCAATGAAAAAAATGCCCGTCACTTGTCGGTAAAACTTAAAAAGTATATTCAGTGAGGTGCACGGTATGCTAAAACTTCTGTCTATAAAAAACATTGCTGTTATCGAAAATATCAGCATTGAATTTAATGGCGGCTTTAACCTTTTAACCGGTGAAACCGGAGCGGGAAAATCAATTATAATCGATTCGCTTAATATGCTTAAGGGTGAAAGAATATCCAAAGGCATTATACGAAACGGCGAAACAAAGGCGAGAGTAGACGGAATGTTTGAAATTTCGCAGAAGTTGGCGGAGTATTTAAACAGTGAATACGGAATCGATGCCGAAGGCGAGCTTCTCATATCACGCGAGATAACCACCGAAGGAAAAAGTACCATAAGAATTAACGGACTTCCGGCAACGTTGTCAATGCTGAAGGCGGTGGGCGGTATGCTTATCAATATCCATGGTCAGCATGATAATACTAGCCTTTTATCCAAGAAAACACATATAGAATTTCTGGATAGCTTCGGTTCCGATGAAATAGCGGCGGCAAAGGCTGAGTACTGCAAGATACACAATGAATACAACAGTGTGAAATCCGAAATAGAAAAAATAGATTTTGATGAACGTGAAGCCTTAAGGCGTGCGGAGCTTTTGCAATATCAAATCGACGAAATAGATGAAGCCGCATTGACGGTAGGCGAGGATAAGGAACTGGAAGCGCGGCGTACGATTTTGGAAAATGCACTGAATATAGCATCCTCTACAAATAAAGCGTATGCTTATCTGTACGAAGGCAGCGATTACGAAAAAAGCGCGTACGATGCGCTGAGCTCAGCCGCAAGTGCCATAGAGGGGATAATCGGACTCGATTCTCAGCTGGAAAATATTTATACACAAATTACGGAAGCGGCAGACAACGTAGCCGACAATGCGCGTGAGCTTAAGCATTACTGCGATGACATAGATTCTACGGGCGGCGAGCTTGACGAAATCGAAGGTCGGCTTGAACAAATACGTGATTTGAAAATGAAGTATGCCGATTCTATAGAGGAAATCTTAAATAAAAGAGATGAATTTCAAGCTCAGCTGGATGTTGTCAACAACAGCGGCGAGCTACTGGAGCAATTGAAAGAAAAGCTGGGACAGCTCGAAGACGAGCGAAGGAAAAAAGCATTTATATTGACTGAAGTGCGAAAAAAATCGGCATCGACCCTGTCCGAAAAAATTAAAAACGAATTAATGCAGCTGAATATGCCGTCCGTGACCTTTGATACGCTTATAAATGAATGTGAGTATAAGAGTGACGGTGCGGACGATGTGGAATTTGTGATATGCACGAACGCAGGCGAAGGCTTGAAGCCGCTGGCTCAAATAGCCTCCGGCGGTGAGCTTTCACGAATAATGCTTGCAATCAAAAGTGTCCTGCGAAGCGGCAGAAGTGACGAACTCATGATATTTGATGAAATAGACACCGGCGTAAGCGGAAGAACCGCTCAGAAAATCGGCGAAAAACTGTGGGAGATGTCACTCAGCTCTCAGGTGATTTGCATTACACATTTACCGCAGATTGCCGCTATGGCTGATTATCACTATCTTATTCAAAAGCATACCGATGGCGGACGTACACACACCACGGTAAGCATGCTTGACAGTGAAGCGCGAATTGCGGAGGTGGCAAGAACCCTCGGCGGTGAAAAAATCACAACAGCTGTATTGGACAATGCAAAAGAATTAATTAATCTTGCGCAAGATTACAAAAAATCGGAGGTGCAGAGCTGATATGTCAAATCAAAGACGTGACAAACACAATTACTATCTTGATATTGCCGAAACAGTGCTTGAACGCGGAACCTGCTTAAGACGTAATTACGGTACGATAATCGTCAATAATGATGAGATTATTTCAAGCGGGTACACGGGTGCGCCGCGCGGAAGAAAAAACTGTCTTGACTTAGGCTTTTGTATGAGGAGCGAGCTTGGCTTGCCCCGCGGTGAACGCTATGAGCTTTGCCGCTCGGTACATAGTGAGGCAAATGCTATTATAAGTGCTTCCAGAAAAGAGATGCTCGGCGGAACGATGTATCTTGTAGGCAAGGATTATGCCACGGGTAAAATCGTGGATAATGCAAACTCCTGTGCTATGTGCAAGAGAATGATTATCAACGCCGGTATAAAGCAAATTATTGTACGTCTTACAGAGACCGAATACAAAATAACGGATGTATCCGAATGGATTGAAAATGACGATTCCTTAAGCGGAAAATTCGGATACTGATATATGATTTTTCCCGCTCCCGCAAAGAATATGCGGAAGCGGTTTTTGCATATAATACGGAGATTCGTCTGTCCGAACGTTTAACGGCAGTGTATATCTTTGGCTTAAAGGTTAAAAAGCTGACACGCTTTGTGCCAAATGAATAATTTTTCTGTTTTTATCATATAAATTGCAGTAAGGCGGTGATAAAAATGGAAAGACGGTACAAAAGAACCAACGAAAAGAATTATACAAAAAAGCATATTCGAGATAAAAAGCATAAATTTGGTATACCTCTGAAAATTCAAAGTACACTTTGCATTTTTTTATTCACAGTCGGAGCTTTGATTTCTTTTACAGGAAAAAACGGTGTTGCGTATAAGAAAATCACGCACACCCTTTATCATACAAACACCTATGACGAATGGCAGAAAATAATAATACCCACCGTTACTTACGTAAAAAATGGCTCGTTGCGGGCAGTTGCAATGTGGAATGATGCCATACAGAGCTGTGAAAAAAAGCTTGGCATCGATACGCCGAAAAGCAGTGCACCTGTAAATGCAAAGGCGCAAAAGGAGGATAAAAAAACCGTAAAAAAGACCGAACAAAAACTTGTCGAAAACAAAACGGATTTAAATGAGGAAAAGCCTCTAAGCTTCCGTGTGCCTGTAGACGGCGAAATAACCTCACAATTTGGCGAGAGAATACATCCGATAAGCGGAAATGTTTCTACACATACCGGAATTGATATAGCTGCGAACCACGGTGCGACAGTCATTTCCGCTGCGCCGGGCGTTGTCGAAACGACCGGAAGCGATGATGCAAACGGTTCTTATGTAATAATAAAGCATGATGAAAGTCTGACGACCGTATATGCGCATCTTTCAAAAATATGTGTTTCAAACGGTGAAACGGTAAACGATAATACTAAGATCGGAGAGGTCGGCTCAAGCGGAATATCGACAGGGCCTCACTTGCACTTTGAAGTAAAGCTTAATTCGAAAAGCGTAAATCCGGAAAGCTATGTAACGCTTAAACACAGAATCCAGCCGGAGGGGTAGCTATGAATGTTAAATCTTGCGTAAGATTCGCACTTACACTTTTTGTGTGGGTGCTTTTGTTTTCACTGAAAAGTATATTGCCGGTTGCTGTCACCGTTGTTTTGCATGAAGCGGCGCATTACGCGATGTGCCGAAGATACAAGGTACCCGTGTACTCCGTTGTACCTTTGCCATGGGGCATAACGGTTTCCGCTCCTCTTATCAGCAATCAAAAAATGCAGCTTGCGATTTCGGCGGCAGGACCTCTGTGCAATATACTCATGTTTTTGCTGTGTATGCTGTTAAAAGGTATTTTCAAAATACATTCAAGTGATTTTGATTTTTTTATATTTATCAACCTTGCAGACGGTATATTAAATCTTATGCCTGCATTGCCGCTGGATGGCGGAAGAATACTCAATTCCTATCTGTGTTCAAAATACGGTCTGGCTGCGGGCTTTAACATGTCATTTAAAATTACTGTTCTTATCGGAGGAATAATCTTTATATGCGGCATACAAATTTTTGTTGCTACCGGGTGTAATTTTTCATTTGCTGCAGTGGGATTATTTATTTTGTTAAACTTAAATCACGAAAAAGAGCTTTTGATGTGCATAAAAAAGAGGATATTCACCGGTGAAATAAAATCATCGAAAAAAATAAAATATATATCGGTCGAATTTAACTGCCGAGCATTGTGTCTTATAAATGTCATATCCTCCGCCTATTCCGTGATTTTTTTGGTAAACCGCAACGGTAGATTTGTGGGCGAGCTTAACCAACAGGACATGATTGCGAAAATTTTAAAATGTTCTTCGGTTAGTGTGGGAGAATGTATTGAAAAATAATTAATTTTGTAGTATTATATATAAT
>CAYRGA010000012.1:0-28075 GCA_964423705.1 uncultured Oscillospiraceae bacterium | reverse complement strand
TCAGCAAATTTATCCGTTGAATCCGCAAATGAAGCAAGTGCGGCTGTAATAACGCCGTAAGCTGCGCTGAATGCATAGAAATCCGCCGCCGAAACACCATTATTTGCTGCAGCACAATAAATAACGAGAGCTGTAAGCACCGTGATAAGTGTCGTGACAGCTTTTTCATATTTCACTGCCGACGGAAGGTTATACATTTTGTCAGCATGGGCGGCATATCTCTTGCCCCACTTGGCAAAAGCTCGCTTTTCCGCGCCTACAAGCTTTATCTTTGAAATAGCCGAAATCAATGAATAGCTAATCTCCTGTTCTTCTGCCGCAAGGCGTGTCTGCCGGCGCTTCGACTTTATCCGAAGAGTTACGGATACCGCCAAAAACAAAGCCGTTACGACTGTACCACCGACCGCCGGCAAAAGCAAGCTTGGCACATACACCGCAATCCAAACAAAGTAGAAAAGAGAAAACAATGCCGTCATGCCGCTCATAACCACTGCCTCGGACACAGCTCGGCTGAGAGTTGCCACGGATTTCATTTTCTCCGATAATTCTCCGGCACTGTGTGTTTTAAAAAACGATGCCGGCAGTGACAAAATGCGCATCATAACTGCCGATTCTGAAGATATCTTCATACTGTTTTTAAGCCTTCCGCCTATCAATTTCTTTACCGAGTCGAGCATAGCTGTGCAAAATGCCGTACATACCAAAAGTATCATTGCCGCAATGAGTGGCTGAACAGCTTTTTGCGGTGCTACATATGTAAAGAGTATCCTGTACACGGCGGGAACTGCCATTGATATCAGCACAGCTATAAGCGATGCCAAAGCGAAAATCACTATATCCGCCGATGACACCGTACGGCAAATATTGTTCACAAGCTCCTTTTCGCTAAGCTTTCTCAGCGGAAAAGGCTTGTAAAAACAAATCGCCTCGTAATTAAAAAGTGCTTCATTTTTCGTCGAAACCTTTGTAAGTCGACCGCTTTTTTTATCCGTAAACATGTAGCCGCCATGTTTTTTCGGTATCAGAGCCGTTACGGTGCCGTCCTTCATCGTCGTCAGCATAGGATAAACCCCATCCTTATGCCAGCCATTTTTCAACGTAACCGCGCGCTTCATTATACCGTGAGGGCGTATGAGATACTCAAGCTGTGCATCAAGCTCCTTAACGGAGCCCGGCAAATCACGGCTTTTAACTCCGTAATACTCCAAAATTCTGTCTATTTCATTTTTGGCATTTCCTCTGCCGAAAAAGGTCTTTTCACCGGAAACCGAGCCTACAATGTCATATACCGATTCAGAGAAAATATCCGTATCGTTTTCCTTACGCTGGCGTATCTGTTCATCAAACCATCCCATAGATATGTCCTCCTCATTCACTGGTAATTAATCTTGTGTAAATACCATCGCGGCTATACAGCTCCTCATGCGTTCCACGCTCAGCAATTTCGCCCTTATCCAGAACTATTATTTCATCACAGTCACGGATTGTGGAAAGTCGATGAGCGATTACAATGCAGGTTATACCCCTTGCCGATATGGAATTTACTACATCACGCTCCGTCGTACTGTCAAGCGCGCTTGTGGCTTCATCCATAACAATTATCGTAGGGTCTTGTGCCAATACCCTCGCAATCTCCAAACGCTGTTTTTCACCGCCCGAGAAATTCTTTCCGTTCTCATAAACCATACCGTTGTAGCCGCCCTCACGTTCCATAATGGCATCATGGATTTTTGCATCACGGCATGCCATTATCATTTCAAAATCCTCAATTGAGCTGTCCCACATTTTTATATTATTCGCCACCGTATCACAAAACATGGTAATCTCCTGGTCAACCACCGCTACCGAGCCTGTAAACTCAGCGCGGTCTATTTCATCGATTGTCTTTCCGTCAAAGAGGATTTTTCCACTCCACGGCTTATACAAACCCGACACAAGCTTTGCCACGGTGGACTTGCCGCATCCGGAAGCACCGACTATGGCTATTTTCTGTCCCGGAGTGATTTTAAGATTAAAATCCTTTATAAGCGGAGGTGCAAGAGGCGAATAGCCGAAAGTCACGCCGCTTATTTCTATATTCCCCGAAAGCTTGTCATATTCACATTCCTTGTTCTCAAAAGCAGCATACAGACAGTCCTCGGGATATTCCATGACATCCTCGATACGTTCCATATCGCACCGAAGCTGCCCCAGCATCTCCCCTACCGCCATAAGTTTCCTTGCAGGCTGCAAAAATGCACTTAAAAAACCGCGGAATGCCAGAAGCATACCGATTGTAAAGATACCGCGCATAATAAAAAGTATACCTAAGGTCAGCACAAGCACATCCGCCAACGACGAAACCAAACCGGGAAGAATACCAATTTTGCTCTCAAGCTTTAAGTATTGTGTCTGAGCATTGTTGACATTGGCACCGCAGCCCGCCCATTTCTCGAAAAACCCGTTTTCCGAACCGCTTGCCTTAATGGTTTCTATTAATTCTATTCCCGAAATAGCCGTACCGGCAAGCTTGCCCTCATCACGCATCATCACACGAAGTATGTTAATGCGCTTTTTTGAAGCGTAGCTGCAAATCAAAATATTTACAAGTGCAGAGCTTATCCCTGCAAGTGTCAGCACAACACTGTATTTAAGCATTACCGCAAGGTAAAGCACCAGCATTGCCGCATCAAGCGTTATCGGTGCAAATACATTTATAATCACAAACGATATACTGCTGTTTGACACCATTCTGGTCTGTATATCTCCTGCCATTCTCTGAGAGAAAAACTCAATGGGCAGATGTAGGATTTTCCACATAAACGAAGTATTTCCCATAACGGAAAACTTGCCGTTGATTCTCAAAACACCGGCTTCCTTAACTCCCAGCATCACCGCACGGACGATTCCCAATATACACAGCACGGTAAGAAACGCTGCAAGGTACGCACCGCCGCTTCCGAGTATAAAATCAGTAAATACCTTTGTCATTGATAAATCCACTATCTCAAGCAAAGATACAATCAAGGTGGCGGCAATGATAAAGCAGACTGCGGCACCCGAATTTTCAAGTCTTTTTTTAGCGAAGGACAGTACGCTTTTTCGTCTGCCTGATTGTACAAAGGCATCTCCGGGTGTAAAGCAAAGGCAAATACCGGTGAAAGCTTTGTCAAACTCCTCAGCCGACACCTCAAGTCTGCCCCCCGCAGGGTCGTTTATAACGGCTCTGTTACCCTTGAAGCCACACAAAACCACGAAATGATTAAAATTCCAGTGTATAATACATGGAAATGTCACATTTTCCTTGATTTCCTCCGGCTCAAATTTATATGCCTTCGTTTCCAAACCGTATTTGGCGGCTGCCTTCAGAATATTCACGGCGTTGGAGCCGTCCCTGGAAACCCCGCAGTCGCGCCGAACCACTTCAAGCGGAAGCCATTTTTTATAATACGCCAATACCATTGCCAAGCATGCGGCACCGCACTCAAGTGCCTCCATCTGCATGATAACGGGGACGTTTGCATATTTTCTTCGATGTATCATATCCTTACCTCAATTCAACAAAAGCGAAATCGGAGAAACCTTTTTCACGGAAACCTCTGTTTTATAAATTCCATCATGGATTCTTTCGTCTAAGGTCACCGCATACACCCAGTCATTTCCGACAAATCTGCCGACATGCGCCTCGTACTCGGAAAGTGTATCTTCCACCTGTGTCGGCACAGCCGCTCTTTTTTCTGCGCTGTAGGATTTATCTCCTATTTTAAACTCTGCGGCACCGCTGATGCTCTCGGCGTCGTCTTCACCGATATAGCAGACGGCGATACCGTCCCTGCATACGGTTACCGCATCGCATGTAAGCTCAACACTTCCATAAAATCCCCACACGGTAAATCCTGCCAAAACCAGCAGGATAGCCGCTATTATTAATCTCGACGGGGCGGAAGTGGTTTTTATGTAGCTGTCGATTCGTTCCGGAGATGATATTCTCTCCAGGCTTTTCTTTCTGAATATTTCCCTTTTCAAAGCCGCCACCTCACTTTTCCAAGCTTTTCTTCACAGTAAGAATGTTTTGTCCGTCATGGTACTCATATGTAATCTCATCCATACTCTTTTTCACCATATATATTCCCAAGCCACCTATTCCACGCTCCTCTGCGGAAAGTGATACATCGGGATCGGACTGATTTAAAGGATTGTACGGCATGCCGTTGTCTATAAATGTCAAAATTACGGACAGCGGATTTTCACATACCTCCACACGCACCGTAGCAGGTCCCTCATCAGGCGTATAAGCGTAGTGGGCGATATTTCCGAAAAGCTCGTCAATCGCGATGTCAAGCTGTATTTTCGCCTTCGGAGGACAGTCGTACAGCTCCAACTGTTCATCCACAAACTCAGTTACCTTCTCTATGTTTTCAACCTTTGCCAATACGTTTAATTCCTTCATTTATGCCTATCCTCCTTCATTCTGCTTTTATACTCCAGGCACAGCATCGTGATATCATCGAAACGGTCTGCCCCGTCCACAAATTCATCTATACCACGCTTGACAGCGGTGATTATATCGTAGGGAGAACATTGGCTCTTCCTGCTCAAAACCGCCCCCAGACGCTCCGCTCCGTACAGCTCGTTTGACGAATTGGTAGCCTCGGTAACACCATCGGTATACTGAAATATTTTATCGCCTGCTTCTAGCATAACCGTACCCGAAGTGTATCTCATATCCTCCATACCTGCAAGTACAAAGCCGGGTTTGATTTTATATGGTTCAAATTTCTCACCATTTTTACTTATATACGGAACCTCGTGACCTGCATTTACAAACACAAATTCACCCGTCACCAAATTCAGCACGCCTTCAAATGCCGTCACGAAAAGTCCCTCGCTGTTTGACTCGCAGAGGATATTATTAACCTTGGTGAATACCTCGCCCAAATCCCTATCCGGCAAAGTGTGGTCTTTAATAAGGGTTTTGGCGATAACCATAAACAATGCCGCCGGTACGCCCTTTCCCGAAACATCCGCCATAACTACGGCAATGTGCCTGTCGTCCACCATAAAGAAATCGTAAAAATCACCGCCGACCTCCTTTGCCGGAGTCATCTCGGCGTAAATATCAAATTCCTTTCTGTCCGGGAATGCCGGGAAAATACACGGAAGCATGGAGGACTGAATGTGTGTGGCAATGTCAAGCTCAGCGCTTATCCTCTCCTTTTCAGAGGTTATGGAGGTAAGCTCCGTTATGTAAGCATTCAAATCTTCCTCCATCTTCTTGACCGACTCGGAAAGCCGTTCTATTTCATCTCCGGTGTGTATACTGAGGGTCGCTATGCGCGACACATCTGCCTCTTTATTCTCTTTTTTTTCCGATACAAAGGCACTTGTGGCATCGCTTAAGATATTTATGGGCTTAAGCATGAATTTATTAACCAAAAGCCATACCGCTACAGCTGTTATAAATGCCAAAATAGCCGTAAGAATTATAAGATTGTACACAAACTCCTGTCTGTCACTCATTATCTTGTTCATAGATATATCCACCAGTGCCACCGCTATGACCGTACCGTCCTTATCCTTTATGGGCGCAGAGGCAGAGCATAGCCAGCCGTACTCAGGCAGATTTGTAATAAATGCCGGAAATTCGTAATTGCCGCTTTTTATTTTCTCGATATGCTCGGGCTGTACGTCATCACATGTTCCTATCGGACAAGGTTCGTCCGTACTGGAATCTATGATATAAACATCCTTCATGGTTTCGATATCCGTATATCCCAAATACAGCGACTCGGCATCGTTATCCACTCTCAGGCGGCCAAGCACGTCCAAAAGCTCCCGATATTCGGGCATTTCGCTTATGTAGGCAAATCTGTCATAATACTCCTTCGGCTTTTGATAGCTGTCGGTTAACTTGACATTTTCTTCGCAAATCTGCGAATAGGTCCTTTTGACCTCATCCGCCAGAAGCTTGACCTTTCGCACGTCCAAAACGGAAGCCGTAGACTTTGATATTGACTGTGCAAGCGAATTATAGTGCCTGTTAAAGCTGTCCGTGTACGTTTTATAGCTTATATACACTATACTGACGGACAAGATTATGCTGAAAAGCACTATAACTGCGGTTGCCTTGAATTTAAGTGACATTTTCACCGTACATTCCCCCTCGTTTGATTTGATAATTGACTGTAATACATTATTCAACATTTCAGCGGTATATCATTCCACCGTTTTTTTCTTTTGTGCATTCAGAATATGATTATATATGCACCACCAGCGAGTTAAAGCCGCTGCACTTGCGATACATGATGCTCTTTGCGGCATTTTTTATCATGGTTAAGCTAACTTCATCTATGTCAAATTCATCATCTTGATGTTTTTTATCCTTAATTAAAAACGGATTAAACGGCACGGCATTGTCCAGCACGTAAAGGCTGAAGTCGCCGTTTTCCGCAGCAATTAAGGTAATGCGTATTTTACCGTCATGCACGCTCTGCATTGCATTTCTGATGATGGACATGCATATCTCCTCGATTACCATGGTAACCGCATATTTCTGCCGCACGTCCGCCCCGTGTGATTCGCAGAATAATATACACTCATCAAGCACCTTTCCCATATCGCCGTCCTTTTCGATTGTCACACGATAAAACTGTTTTTTGGAAGCAGTATCCTCACACTTTTTTAATGTGCTCCTAAGCAGAATCGTAACTGCTGCCGCCGAAAGCTCTGTCACCGGGTACAACAGCCAAATACCATTAATACCAAGCCTTGAAAACAACATAGCAAACGGAATAAGCAGTAAAAAGTTTCTCAATGCAACTATCATAAGCGACATTGTCAAACAATTCACCGACTGATAATACTTTTCAAACACCACATTAAAACCCATGAATACGAAGCCTGCGCAGTATATTTTGACCGCCAACGCCGACACCGCCGTAAAATCGGACGGTATGCCGAAAAGCTGTGACACCGGCTCGGCGAAAAGTGCCAAAGCAAGTGCCGGCACAGCACCAATGATAAGTGCACTTTTAAGTGCAATACAGCGAAGAAATCGACAATCGCCAAGGCTGTTTTCACCGTAAAATGTACTCGTAAGGGGCTGCATGGCATCGCACACACCGTTGAACACATAGATAATAAAAAACGAAACACTGTATACCACATCGAAAACAGCCACACCACTCTCTCCTGCCATATTCATAAGCAGTCGGTTAATAACCATGAAAAAAATCAGCTGAAAAAGATATGTTATTGATGTGGTAAAGCCCGTTTTAAAGCAATAAAGTGTTTCTGTCAAGCTATATTTAAATTGTTTTATTTTCGCAACATTTGCATATTTACCCGCAAGTGACGGCAGGTATATCACAATGGCGGTAAGCGAGCCTGTTACCGTGGCAATCGCCGCTCCCCTCGTGCCCATATCCACGAAAATAACCAATACTATATTCAAAGCAATATCCACCGCATTTCCGACGATAAAGCCCACCGAAGCCGTGGCGGCATTGTTATCGTTCCTCAGAAAATTGGCAAAAACAATATTAAGCATTAAGAGCGGAGCTCCCAATGCCACTATTCTCACATAATCACGGCAAGCTTCATACACTGCACCGTCCGACGGCGCAGTACCTAAAAGTGCCATGCATGGATTTATAAAAATATTTACGCCGATACCGATTGTCAAACCGATAATGAGCGTAGTAATCCACACACTTCCGAAGCAGCTCTGCGCTTTCTCCATATCACCCTCACCGAGCTTTTGCGAGAAAAACACACTTCCGCCAATTCCGAAAGCATCCATAACAAAATTTATAAGCATAAAAAGCGGCAGACTTAATCCTATAGCCGCAAGACCCGTTTCACCCAAGCTCCGCCCCAAGACAAGCGAATCCGCTATATCGGCGAAGGCATACCCCAGCGAAGAAAACACCGACGGCAAAAGCAAACGGTAAAACATTTTCGGAATAAAATAATCCTTCTTCATATCTGCACAGCCTCCCAAACAGCTGTTTTTGACACGGGCCAAAGACTGTTTTTCATATTTCTGATGCCCTCTATGCCCAGGTCTTCCTCATGATTGCAATATACAAATTCATCACTGCACCCTTTCAGATACTCACGCAAAGCATAATAGGCGATTCCCTTGGGGGCATCCGGCGTGCATTTTCCGATAAGCACATCCAGTGTGTCGCTGCACAGGGCAAACCCCGCAAAAACGCTCACAGGCTCACCATCCGCATACATGACAATGCCATCTATATCCAGCTTATTCATCTCTCTTAACGCCTGCTGTGACACCGTATCGTCCGTCATGCCGTTCTCGGCAGAATAATGACTTATGCTGTGCCACTTTGATATGACCGTTTCGGCATCGGAAAGCACCTCATCCGATAGCTTTTTCACCTCAATATCATACGCACTGTCAATCTTCCGTATTTTTCTGCGGACTTCGGAAAATTTACCGCCCTCCAGTGAAACGTACTCATTGATATCGCAAATGTATTCATCGCTGTTTACATCATGCTTAAAATCCCATTTGTTCGGGAATTTACTTTCCAGCCACTTAACATCGCTGTCACGCAGATAGCACATTGAAAACGACTTATCATACATATGAGCTTTTACAAAATCATATATCTTTTTCTCGTCACCGCAGGGAAAAAACCACGAATTCGCGCCGTACATGCCGCACTTAACCACGAAAAAATCCTCATCGCACATAATTGACAGATCCATCTCGTTTTGCCAAAGATAAAGAGAATTAAAGGCATGCGACGAAAGAGTGTGGGTATATTTACTCCTTAACTGCTCTATGAAATTTTTATGATTAATATTGATTCTTTCCATAGTATCAACCATTTCGATATATTTACATCTGTGTTCCTCAGCTATTCAATAGTAAGAATCTCAGAAAAACCCGTCACCTCAAAAATATCCATAATCGTTTCATTTACATTTTTTATCTTCATTTCGCCTTGGCGGTTCATAACCTTCTGCGCCGCCAAAAGCACTCTGAGCCCTGCCGAAGAAAGGTACGCAAGCTTAGCAAAATCAAATACCAACAGCTCCACACCGTTTATCTCCTTTTTTAATTCCAGCTCCAGATGCGGAGCGGATATGGTATCAAGTCTACCTTCAAGCTCAAAGGTAAGCGCGTTGCCATCTGTAATTTTATTAATATCCATAGCTACCTCGTTAATATATAATTTATTTTGCCGCAAAGGTGCGCCGATTTTCTCCTTCAAGCGCACCCTGTGGCAAGAGTGTGAAAAAACCGAGGAAATTAATCCTCGATTTTTTCACATTTTTAATTAAATCACCTTATACTCTGCCGATTATATCATCGGTGATATCCGTAGTCGAAGTTAATGGTACGTCGGAAAGTGCTCCGCCGGATACATTTTTCAAATCTTCAAGCTGAACTTCCTTATCCTTCAATTCATCTTGACCGATTACTTTTTTCTTTTCGTCTGACATATTATTCAGCCTCCTTTACAGTTTCAAAAAATCTCTGTACTATTGCAGCTGTTTCGGCTCTTGTAGCATTGTCCATCGGGTTAAGTGTCGATTCGGTTTTACCGTTAATCAATCCGCTTCCAACTGCATACTGCATAGCTTCTATAGCATATTCGGGTATTTCATCAAAATCAATGTACGAAAGAATGTTTGTATTCTCGCCGACCGACGTGTCATATCCGTTCGCCTTTGCGTATCTGAACATAATAGCCGCTATCTGATCTCTGGTAATGTAGTTATCCGGTGCAAATTCACTATCGCTTACACCGTTGATTATGCCATTCTTAACTGCCCAGAGAAGTGCTTTGTAATAGTAGGACTGTGCATCCGCATCTACGAAATTCAATTTGCCTTCAACTTCCGGCATGCCTGCTGCTCTCCAGAGAACCGTCACGAGCATTGCTCTTGTGAGGAAATCGTTAGGAGCAAATTCATTTTCCGATACACCCGAGAATAACTTGTTCAAATAAACATATCTTACATATTCAAAGAACCAATCGTTCTCAAGTACATCCTTAAACGGATTTGTAAAGCCGCCGATGGATGTGCCGCCGGTACTGCTGCCTGCATTACTGTTGCTGCCGTTATTTCCGGAAGCCGCTGTGCCGTTATTGCCGGAGGAAGAACCGCCGTTATTACCGGAATCACTTGAATCGTCTATCCACTTCGCATATACCACAAGGCTTGATGTAACCTTTGTCTGTGAAGTAAACGGTGTTGAGTAATCCTTGCCTATATACCAGCCGTCAAACTTATAGCCGTCTTTTGACGGTGTGGGGAGCGAACTGATAGTTCCGCCGTTATTCACTTTATAAGTCTGATTCTGTGTACCGTTATCCGCACAGAATGTGACGGTGCGCTGTGAGAAGGTACCGTTTTGGTCGGAAATTACATTCACCGTAGCGGTAACTGTCCTCTGCATGTTTTCGGGAATAAGCTGTTTCCAATCATTCGTTTTGGATGTTCCCGAAGTTAAATCGATGGTTTCATCAGCCGGTATTACGATACCGGTGATAGTGGTAGTTCCCACCCTTTCCGGTATGATTACGTTAGAGTAATCTATAAACGCTACGCTTCCGTCCGAGCTGCTCTGCCATTCAACCTTGAGCTTGCCGCTTTCAACGCCTTCAAACTCCGGCTGAACCTTCAATACATCATTTAACTTAACTGTGTATTCGCCGCCGTCTTCAAACTTGATATTTGTAAGATTGCCAAGTAAATCGATGGCATTCTTATCAAAATTCTTGTAGGTGTCTATGTCGGTATTCAATATCTCTTTATCAGCATGAGAAACAACCAAATTTACAGCGGCTGTGCCCTTTCCGTTTGCAGAATCTATGGTGTAGTCACTGTCGGAAAGTGTGAGCGGTATACTTACGCTCTCACCGCTTCCCGGTTCTATGGCATCTACCTTGGCAGTGCCTATGGATTTTTTACCGGTGCCTGTGCCTGCAAAAGCTGTAAAGGTAATCTCACCCGATGCATCGTTACCGTCATTTTTAATGTCAGCTTCGAGTACATATGAAACCTCGTCGTTTTCATCGGTAACAGGTGTGATTTTCTCATTTTCCACATACAGCTCACTTGCAAAGTCAAGCGTGCATGTCTTTGAATTATCGTCTGTAATATATGCCTTAAATGTGACATCCTTAGTATCAGTCGGTACTTCCACATTAAATGTAAGCTTTGCCTCTGTGCCTCCGGGTATAATCTGCGCTACCGGCTGCTCATCAGGATCCTCCTGCATACCCGTATCGCGATCTATAGTCGGATACCGTGCATATTTCTGTGTATACAAAGTACCGTTTACATCGAGAGTAACTTCTATCATGTCATCACTTTGCAAAAGTCCCTCATTTTTAACTGTTACTTCCACATTTGTATATGAGCCCGGCATAGGATGTGCGTTTGTGAGCTTAACATCCGTAACTTTAACGTCGTTTTTCGGTGCATGATACATATTAAGCATATAGCATTGACTATCATCACTTTGAGCACATACTATAATGATTTTATCACCTATAATACTGGAACCGATTGAAGAATAATTCTTATTGGAAGATTTGGAAATTTTAACCGGTTCGCCCCAAAGGTATTCTTTGTCATCTGTCGAACTCGGATCATCGGTACCGGACCTCATAGTTGCATAAACTTGAGTTGTGCTTCCGTTTGATTTAGTGAAAAACAGATACATTCTGCCTTCATTATCTACATTTACATCATAGTCCGTTATGCTGTCACATACAGTTGCGACAGCGGCAGTTGCATAAACTCCTATGGGGTTATCACTGTTCACGTTAATTTCGCCTTTGTCGTTTATGGTGTAGTATAAGCTGTAATACGGATTTTTGCCGTTAGCACCGTTTTCTTTGGTAAACATTCCGTTTTTCAGAACGTCACTTATATTAATATACCTTATCTGACCATTATCGTCATTTGCATCTTTTGCTCCGAAGAACAGGTAGGTGGAATTACCCGAACGTGCAAACTTAGGTGCGGCATAATATCCCGTTACATCTGTAATTTTGATTGAATGTATAAATTCCCTTCTTCTAAAGTCATAAAGCTGCATAAATACATCTCGGTCATCGGCAGTATTCATATTACCGTCCCAGTCAACCGTCCATGCATATAAACCAAGCTCGTTATATCCTATGGCATCACTGTCGATTACATTTAATTGTTTCGTATTTGTGGTTCCGATATCCGGATTGAGGAAACGCTGTCCGTAGTAATCAAGTGCAAACTGTTCTGCACCGCCGAAATAATTGAATGCTTCCTCATCAGTGTAGCATTCATCATTCAGCTTACGAATACTGTCATCAGAAACATTTTCGATTAAACGATATGCGCCGAGGGTATATTGATTTTCAAATATCTTTTGTGCTTTTTCTTGTTCTGACAAATCCGTGCGGCTGTAAATGTCATCATAAACTGCATTATAATCCGTTTTGGTATAATAAATTATAGCTGTGTCGGTAATTTTATCATAAGCCGCCTTAGGCATAACGTCTGCGCTTTTATCCGCTGTAGTTGTTCTGGTAACTTCAAACACAAGGTCTTTACCGTCTTTTTGAACAAAATTTTTATTATTCTTGTCAAAAAGCTTAGCCTTAATATTAAGTGAAGAAAGAACCTCCAATACATTGGCATCATCGGTAAGTCCCGCATCTGCGGATGACCAGGAAATAAGCAGATAATCGCCCAAATCCGAAATATTCGGATAATCATCAAAGGTGCCGTCCTCATCAAGTATCATCGGTGCTGACCATGGATTAGGGCTTGAGGAATCATATATTGAATAGAAAATAGCTCGTTTGTTTGTTAAATTTCGTTCAATGGTGCTACCATCATATCCAACGTAATTTCCATCAACTTTTTCTCCAACGGTGTCATTTATAAATAACATAAGACGATTGCCCGCGTCTATATCGGCAAAGCAGGTTTGCATATTCTCCATAGCTAAATTAACCCATGATAATTCTTCAGTACCCGATGAATTATCTATATCCATAAGGCTTACATTTGCGGATTTATCAGGGAAGTCAGAAACATTTTTAATCTGCTTTCTTTCTGCTCTCTTGGTAAGTGAGAATTCACCTTCCTCTGTCATGTTCCTCTCGATAAACTCAGACATATATGCCGAGGTCTTAGCATAATCAAAGTCAATATGATCGTTTGTACCGGCAGTGTTAAACATCTTCAAGGTTGTACCGGTAAGTTTCTTTTCATATACAGTAAATCCGGCAACGTCTATCTTCCAGTTTAAATCCACATCCACATCACCGTATGCATTGGTACCGATTTCCGTGAACTGGAAATCCATGTCAAAGTCGAAGTTAGCCGCTATCTTTACAAATGCTATCGCTACTCCG
This sequence comes from uncultured Oscillospiraceae bacterium, assembly GCA_964423705.1. Classification (GTDB taxonomy): domain Bacteria; phylum Bacillota; class Clostridia; order UMGS1810; family UMGS1810; genus CAKSIN01. The sequence continues at coordinate 14,705 of CAYRGA010000012.1, read as the reverse complement.
ACACCTACGGCAATGGATACCTTAGGATTGATGAAGATGTAACCCTCACGTCTTACACTGTTGTTAAACTTTTGAAACAGTCCGAAGGTTTCGGAGGAGTAGTCCACAGCATCCTCGATTTCAAAACTATCCTGATAGTCGACGTACATGTGATATACACCTACCACATCGCCGTTAAGAGATGCATCTATCGCAACACTTAAGCCTATCGGAAGCGAAATTTTATTTGATGTCGATACACCGAAGCCGACTTTTACGAAGAATACCAAATCCTCAAAGGTATGCTTTTCAACCGCCGGGTCTCTCTGTGAAAGAGTAAGGCTAAATCCGACACTTGGTGTAATCGACCATGAGAAGGAGCTCTTGGTTCCGTATTTCGATTTGGAATTCGGCGAACTACCCGCCTGTTCCTTCTTATTGATGTCGCTTACGAGCTTCTTCATTTTTTCATCGTTTTTATTTTTATCGTTTTTGGTTTCGCCGGACGTTTTCATGCTGTCGCCGAAGGTTTTATCCCATCCGAACTGATAGGTAGTACGCTGCCAGGTGTATTTATCTTCATAGTCGGTGTCCTTTGCAGCCGAAGGAGTATACTTTTCGCTTAACTTTTGGAACTGATCTATCGTACCGATTGCGATGTCACCCAGCGGGTCTCCGATAACATCCAGTACAACACCGCCTGTAACTACATTTTCAAGCGAAGAGCTTCCTATAAGCGGGAACACAAATTCCCTCAGACTGAGTTCGGCAAAGAAGCTGTAGCCCACATCTATAGGTGCATACCACTTGCCATTCTGGTCAGCAAAAGCCACATACAGCTTATAGCCGTTTTTCATATCCTTAAGAGGATTAAAGGTGAGTTTCGCCGTTAGCTTTCCGTTTCTCTCGCTATAAGTGATGTTATATATGCTTGTGTCCGTGCAATCATTTACCATCATACCCTCTTTATTATAGATGAAGAATTTGGCTTTCTTCGGAACGAGAAGGCTGTTTGATGATACAACGGCAGTTACAGTGAGCTTATCGTCTGTAACTGTTATATAATCATCGCATACATAATCGGAATTTTCATAAGATGCACTTACGCTTTCTGCCTTGAAGGTTTCAAGCGCAGGAAGGATTATACTGGTGGAATCCTCTATGCATGCTTCTGCGAAGTATGAGGTTGGCTCTGCGCCGGACTCATTATCAGCAGGGGTGGTTATCATAGTACTTATCACGCCCCAGGAAGGAAGTCCCGAAAGCTGTACTTTATAATATCCGTCTATATTGGTCTGTGCGGTAAATCCGGCAATATCCACCCAGGCATTTGCGATAGGCTTGTAGCTCACGGATTTAAGATTCTTAGCCAATCTGTAGAGTGTATTATTTTCTCTCAGCACACTGCCCTGCTTCGATGTCACCGAAGTGCTTGCCTTCGGCACATATTCATAGTAATATCTGGTATTGTCGGTATCCAAGGTTACATTGAGTCTGGTACCGTAAACATACATCGGATTCTTACTTCGGTCACGGCTGGTACGTGACGAAGTATTTAAATCATCACCGTTTATCGTACCGTCATTATTGGTATCACCGGTCATGTTCGCCCATGACACATAGTAGCCTTTAGGTGCATAAGCTGTGAAACTGTAGTTTCTTCCGATACTTGGATTCAGCATATTCATCCAGCCGTCTGCGTTTGTCGCCTGAGCATCGGAAGTATAGCCCTCGGTGGTATCGGTGACTGCATTAGCCAGTGTTTTTACGAGTTTCTCGCCCGGATTATCCGGGTCTTCCATCTGTAAAATGGTGTTTTTACTCTTGGGCGAATAACCTACATAGAAGTTCTGCTCTCCTGTGGCAGGTTTTATGACAGTAAGCTTTTTATCTGCCACTATATCCGCCTTTGTATAGTCGTCCTCGGTTATTTTCTCACCGTTGGCATTATCGGGACTGACTCTCATTTGATCCTTTTCATAATGCACAATCGCTGTACTCGTATCATCGGTCTTCCATACCGATATACCTTTCGGAATACGTGTCGAATCTACTTCGGACTGAACACGGATAACTGAACCGAGCGGAATATTCATCTGATAGTGCTCTAAGCCTTGATAAACTTTTTTGGAAAGGAGCTTTCCGTTGCCGCTGGATTCAACTACATTTTTAATATGTGAGCAAAGGTTATTGGCATCGTATTTACCCTTGGTTTTAGCATCCTTATCATTTCTGTCGGTATTTTCAAAATTAACATTTACATTCTGCTGTTTAAATACCGGGTAAATTTTGATAGTTTTATTGCTATGCACATTATCAATAACGCCGGCTTTCTTTAACTGCTTAACAAACTCTTGGTCAGGAACAAAATCAACCTCATTATTTGAATTTGCTTCTAACCACATTGTATTGGTTTTTGTATATTTACCGTTCAGATACATTGAGTTTGGAGTAATATTATCTTTTGCGAAGTACACACCGCTTAACACTATGCCGCGTTTTTCATTTTTTTCGAGATTTGCGGCTGAGATAGTCAAAGTACTAGGTACGTTGGGATAAAATGCATTTATGACCTTGTTGCTGTTCTTCACCTTTATATTAATGCCGCCGGGATTGTAATTCCTTTTGGTTTCGCCGTCATAAAAGATGTCATACTGCTTAATTTCACCTTTGCTTGTATCAAATGCCGTGAAATCATACAGCTTTCGGTTAAAGTTGGCGCATGAAATCTGAGGACTGAAAGTATACTTGGCGTAACCGTAATGCATATAAGAAACATCTACGCGAATATTGTCCTTACCGCCGCTGTTACAACGACCTGCAACCCTTATATATGCGGATTCGGCATCATTTTTCAGTTCAAACGACTTTGTATGTTTACCCTTGTTACCGTTATAAGAATAACCGTCAAGTATGCCGTTCCAGTTTTTGTCATTATCCGTTGCAATGCTGGTGGTGTATTTTGAATTACTTTTATTATCAGCATTTTTCGTGGCAACATTGACAGTTATGGAGCTAATACCTATAAGATTCTGCTCATTTTTGGTATAGTACATGGTTTCTTTATCGTTATCATAACACTGAATGTATATATTGTCATTAGAGTGTCCCGCAATGTTTTTTTTATTCGAAGTGTTGGCTGTCATAACCCTTTCCCAGCCGCCAGGCATGCTGTCAAAGCCGAATGACTTAGTAGAAACTCCTGTATAGTCTACTATCTCTGACAGTGATGCTTTATCACTACTGTCAGTTTTCGCTTCATCGGCATTTTGGCTGATGTACACAGAGGTATAGTAGTTACCTATGGCAATACCCTCACTTCCCTCCAGAACCACGCCGAACTCAGCATCCTCGGTAAAGTCGTAAGCGGTTATCTCCACCTGCTTTTCATACTCACCGGGACGGAAAGCAAGCTGCTTGCCTTCATATGCTTTATATGCCGAAGACTTGGCAGTCTGCTTAACAGTTGAAAGATACACATTTGAGAAATACTGATGACCACTGTTTCTTCTTACCGTTATGTACGCTGTGGGATTAGCAGCTGTAAGAGTAATGTCACTCTCTGTCAAATCGAAGCATGCATCCTCAATAGGCTCGTCATCCACAATTGTCACATATGTACTGGCATTGGCAGCAATGGTGGTATCCTCGGAATTTGTCCCCATAAGTGCAATCATAAATATTTTATCCGCTTCGGAAATGTCATTATCTATGATTTTAACAGTTATGGTCTTTTCTCTTTCAAAGCGACCGAAATGCACTGTACCTGCGGCACCCTCGGCACTGAGGAAGTATTTATGGAAATCAGTGAGTGCTTCTTCAATGCGATCAGCCTTTTCTTCGTCCGTGTCCTCTTCTATACCCATAACGGAGTAATACGCATCCATAAGTGACGAACCGGTGGTCTTAGCTTTTTTATCGGTATTAACCGGTCCTTCAATTTCAGGCTGTACATCCTCTTCAAGCTCTGACAATGCAGCTGTTTCCTCTACAGTTTCATCAACTGCTATTTCTTCCGCAGTCTCTTCTGTCTCAGAAAGCTCGATAGGTTCTTCATCTTCTGTCACCTCTTCCGGTTCAACAGCTTCAAATTCTTCAGACTGTTCTGCCGGTTCGGCTTCTATGTCCGTTTCCTCAGCCGAAACGGAAGGAGCTGATATCACATCGTCATCCTCGCCGTCCAAGCTAAGCTCGGAAACATCCGGTTTTTCACCGTATACCTTTTCAAGAAAGTCACCCTTCTCATCCAAGATCACGTAATCCATACCGTAATCTGAGAGAAAATCCGCTACCTTGAACGATACATCGGCTTCGTCGTTTCCGTCGCCGTGTCTTACTATTTTAATCCTGATTTCTCCGGCATCTTCGTTTACCTCATATTCGGATGCCTCAAAGTCAAAGTATGATGTTCCGTCATCCCCGGACTCCATAGCGTAGCCTACAGGGAGAAATGATGCCAGCATACTCAGGCACAAAAGTGCACTTAAAAATCTTCTCGCATATTTATGCATATGCTTCCCTCCAATCTTTTAATTATTTTCCTACTAAAAAACCGTACTGCCGATAAGCTGCATTGGAACCTTGCACCTCCCTATGATCACTGTATATTTATATGCCTGTCAAATAGCGCCGAGTTTAAAATTCAGCTGCATTGCAAGCGATTCAAAAAGCTTATGCATGATTCTGTTTGAAAGCTCCTCTATATCCATACCAAGTATAAAAGCTATGCTCTCGTCGATTTCTTCCTGTGGTACGTTATACACCTTCAAGCTTATGGAAAGAAAGGACGACAGCTTTTTATCAAGCGTGAAGTACTGGTCACACTTGCGCGCCATATAATTTCTCATAATGCCGGCTGTGGCAAGCTCCGTTTCATAAAAATCGCCCTCTGTCTTATCAGGATTATACTTATCGAAAATCCTCGAAAGTTCTGTAGCGGTGCGCCGATATATGTACTCTGAGGAGTCGGGGTGTGAATAGGCTTCGACGTATATCTCGCGGATATTATCGTTAAGCTCTGTTATGGTCATCTGAATCGCAGTTTCAACCACATATATGTATACGGGGTTAATGTCTTTACCTCCGACAATTTTGGCAGCTTCAAACTGTCTATCAAACATGTACTCGGTGAGCTCCAGAAGTACACCGTCCTTCGTACGGAACAGATTCTGAAATGATGAAAACGAAACCCCGGCTTCCCTAACAATACCGGAAAGCGTAGTCTTGTAATAACCATGTTCGATAAAAAGCTTCACGCAAGCCGCTAATATTCGGTTTTTTGTAGAGTTTTTCGTACATTGTGTAGTTATCATGGCTATCTTCCTAAGAGTTTATTGGTAAATTTACCATAATTATATCATATATATTGCAAATGTCAATAGTTTTTTCATATATTTTTAAACTTTTTCCGACACAGAAATGAAATCTGCAGAAAAGCGCATATTTACTGAATTTCAGCGAATTGAAAATTTAGTATACGAGCACATAAAACAAGAGCATATCATTCCTTCTCACTTTACAATGTGAACAGAACAATATGCTCTCTTTTGTAATTTATTTTTTAATCCCCGAAATCTGACGTTATATCACGCAGCTCTCCACTTTTAAGGTTATATATCCACACCTTATCGAAGAACCTTTCAAAAATGACAAATTTGATTATCTTTTTTGCGGGAACATCCGCATACTCCTTCAAATACATATTCAGATTATCCCGATTCATGAGGAAATCAAAGCACTGCTTTCGAAAGCTCTCATCCTGAGTGGATACGCTTTTAAGCTTACACTTTCTATTTAACATTCTGTCAAAGCCCACGCAGTCGGCGGCTTCGTCACCAAAGCCTTCAAGTGCGCATTTAAGTGCATCGCAGTGTGCATCGTGACTGAGTCCGAGCTTAAAAAGTCCGTTTTCTTCATAATACTTAACCATAAGTTCAAAGGCATAAAAGGGGCTGTCAAAATTTTTAAAAATATAGTCCATAGTGTACTTATAGTCACCGCTGTTATAGTAAATATCGAGTACGGATTCGATTTTTTTAAGGTAGCATATATCATCAAAGGACATAAAATCGTTTGAAATAACCTCATACGGTGCCGCACTCTTATAAATGTAATTATATTTTTTTTCTTCGTTTCTTATACGCGAGCCCTTGAGCAGCTTTAAAAATCCCAGCTGAAGCATGTGAGGTCTGAGTCTTATAACGTCGTCAAAGGAATTTTTAAAGCTCTCCAAATCCTCATACGGCAAGCCGGCAATAAGGTCCAAATGTATATGAATGGTACCGAGGTTAAGAAGCTGTGTGATTCTTCCCTTAAGCTTATCAAAATCGATTTTTCGTCCGATGGCTTCAATGGTTTTCGGATTGGTGGACTGTACGCCTATCTCAAACTGCATAAGGTCGCAGGGGGCTTTCTTCAAAAGCTCTACGGTATCATCGGTTATCAAATCGCCGGCAAGCTCAAAGTGAAATTTCGTACCGCTTTGATTTTCTATTATGTACTTAAATATCTCATCGGCGCGTTTTCGGTCTGCATTAAAGGTTCTGTCAACGAACTTCACAAGCGGTATGCCCTTATCCATGAAAAACGAAAGCTCCCTCTTTACGCGGGCGATATCAAGAAAGCTGACACCGCAGTCAGCGCCCGACAGACAGTAACTGCAATTATACGGGCAGCCGCGCGAGGATTCATAGTAAATAATTTTATTTTTGACAGTGTCTATATCGTCATCATATGCAAAGTCATAGCTGTTTATATCTTGGAGCGGAAGCTGCGGATTTGCCGTCACTCCGTTATCCGAGCGGTAGGTAAGTGACGGCACATTCTCAAAGTTTCTGCCGCCTTCCAGCTCTCCGAATAATCGTTTTAACGGAATCTCGCCCTCACCGCTCACCACAAAATCAACGTATGGATGATTTTCCAAGACGGTTTTCCCGTCATAGGACACCTCGGGGCCGCCCAGAACCGTAATGACGTGCGAATCGGCTTTCTTCAGACATTCGCAGATATACAGAACCTTCGATATATTCCAGATATAGCAGCCGAAAGTCACGACATCGGCATGCTCCGAGTAGATATCGGCGAGAACGGAATCGACATTGTCATTAATGGTATATTCTCTCACTGCGACATCGTAATCCGCACAGCTTTTTTTAAGATTCCTGACAGCAAGGCTTGTGTGGATATATTTGGCATTCAATGTGGTCAAAAGTATTTTCATCCGTATCCCCCTAACAAATTCGTGTGGTTAATCAGCATATATTATGCGCTTTTCAAAGACATTTTTAATGATATCCGACAAAATATTTTTGTCGAAGATTTCCCTGCCGTGCACGATGATGCGCTTTGGATTCAAGCTCACAAGCTCTGCCAGCACATCCTCGCCATATGCCGACATATCCGCAAATTCGGCATCGGCATAAGGTACATTTCCTTCAACATGTGATATTCTTATACCGCGGTCATCCGCCGTAAGCTCCGCTTTTTCGATGCTTTCCGATGATATGGTAGCGAAGTATTTAAGCACTCGTATAAAGTCACCGGTATCGTTTAACGCCATCAGCTTATCTGCTTCATTCATCACCGAATCATACACAGACGCGAAAATATCACGGCACATAAACCGGTAAAAGCCTATCGGATTTACGACTTTTTCACACTTTAAAAAAATATATATTCTTCCCGTGAACTCCGAAAGGCTGTCACTTGACAAAACAGAGCCGACAATGCGGCTTTTCTCATCCTTATTAAAGCAGTTATATTCAAAATCGAGAATTTTGTTGACATCGTTTTTTACGGCGGTTTGAATTATAAATTCCGTGACTGCGCCGCATATGTCGTAGAGCATTTCGTCATCTGCATCAAAGCTCACCGACACATACCCCTCAGTCACGATATACTCCGCTCCGACGCCGCACCGCTCTATAAAATCCGAAAGTGCGGTACAATTTCCGTGATTATCATTTGCCAAAACAATTCTTTTACACACAATTATCACAACCTTTACAGGAGTAGTATGTGTATTAATCATATCATTTAACCAAGAGTAATCACCGAACCGTAGTCAATAAGCTCACTGTCGGAAAGCTCGCAGATTTCGGTATTGTGCAGCAGGCAGAAATTTCTTATTTTATCGCCGTCAGGGTGAGCCTTCAAGTTTCCGAATAAGTACAAAACACCGCCGCAAAAAAACGATGCACCGCCTATAAAGCCAGTGTCGAAGCCATCAAGTCTGATATTGCCCGCAGAAATCAAAAGTGCATCCAAGCCTTTTGACTTCGCGGCATTATATATGGTCGTATCTGCGGTTATAACCGCACTGTCGCCTATTTTACAGGTACTGCACCCGGTGTAGCCCTGGGCTACATTGACAAGCTCCATTCCTTCGCACAAGCGCAGGATTTCACTGTCGGTATATTTTAAATTGTGGAACAGAAAATCCGAAACCACTGATATATTATATGCAATATCCCGCGGGTAGTTACTGTTGAGCGGTGTTTTCCCTTCAATGCACAAATAGCCCGACAAGGTTATAAATTCCCGATAGTATTCATATACCGAAGGTGCGCAAACCGCATTTTTTCCGATAACGGCAAGCTGCATATCGGGATGATATCGAAGCCCCGGAAGAACATCTGAGGAAGAACAGCTTTTCATGATTTCAAAGTCGCGATGTTCAAGTTTATTTAAAATTTCGGTATCAATATTGTATGCGACGATAGCCTTCATCCGTGTCACCTCCGGCGGAATTTTCTCATATTATAAAATACAACAGTCCGCCGAAAAAGCCGACTGATAATATAGCCGGGAAACACGATATGGTTTCCCGGCACTGTGTTAAGCATCAATCTTTTTTACAAGGTCTGCCGCTACGGCTATGGGCAGAACGGCACTTTCATACGTAAGACCGCCCTGGTAGTATATTATGTACGGCTCTCTTATGGGGCCGTCGGAGCTTGCCTCTATGGAAGCACCCGATACGAAGGTTCCGGCAGCCATTATGACATCGCTGTCATAGCCGGGCATCGGACACGGCTCCGGCGAAAGGTAACTGTCAATGGGTGAACCGTGCTGTACACCTTTGCAGAAAGCAATCATTTTTTCGGCAGAACCGAGCTTTACCGAGGTAATGATATCACTGCGTGCATCCTTATACGAAGGCATGACGTCGCAGCCAAGCTTTTCAAACACATAGCTGCACAAAATTCCCGCCTTTATACTCTGGCTCACAATGTGCGGTGCCATGAAAAAGCCCTGGTACATAAGACGATTCTGACCGATGGTAGCGCCACATTCTCTACCTATTCCGGGACAGGTAAGACGATAGGAAACCAACTCGACATATTCTTTTTTTCCGGCAATGTAGCCGCCTGTCTGAGCAATACCGCCGCCGGGATTTTTAATAAGTGAGCCAGCCATAAGGTCTGCTCCCACCTCAGTGGGTTCCTTGATATCCACAAATTCACCGTAGCAATTATCAACAAAGCATACTATATCCTTATTTATGCTTTTGACAAGTGCGATTATCTCCCCTATTTCATCCACACTGAATGAATCGCGCCATGCGTAGCCGCGCGAACGCTGGATGGAAACCATTTTTGTATTTTCATCTATGGCATTTCTTATACCATCAAAATCAGGCTTTCCGTTTACCAGGTCAACCTGCTTATAATTCACGCCGAAATCTTTGAGAGAACCGGTATTTCCGCCGCGGATGCCGATTACCTCCTCTAAGGTGTCATAAGGCTTTCCGGTAGCCGCCACGAGCGTGTCACCGGGGCGCAGTATACCGTACATACAAGCTGCAAGAGCCATGGTACCGTTCACGATATTATGACGCACGATAGCATCCTCCGCACCAAATACATCGGCATACACGGCATCAAGGGCATCTCTGCCTATATCGTCATAGCCGTAGCCGGTTGTTTCGCCGAGGTGTGCTTCGCTTATATTGTGCTTTTTAAAGCTGTTGAGCACCTTTAAGGTATTATAGCGGGCAACCTGCTCAGCCTTTTCCATATAAGGATGGGTATCGCTTTCGGCTTGCTTCAATATTTCGGTTATTTCCTCTGAAATACCGTAATTTGTCTTTAGAAAATTATACATGTTTATCTACTCCGTTAATTTTAATTTTAAATCGGAACGACACATAGGCCGTTCCCTACCGTTACACGTGCGGTTACATCGTTCTGCCTTACCGGAACGACACGCAGTATACTTTCTGTTCAGCTGAAATTATACTGTACAAACTCTGAAATCAGTTTCACAGCACCGTTTAAATCCTCCATACTTACACATTCGCGCGGTGTATGGATATACCTTGTCGGAATCGAAACCGCACCGGTCATAACTCCCGTGCCCGCGGTGTGAATAGCTCCGGCATCCGTACCACCGAAGGACAGAACCTCATGCTGTACCTTAACTCCGACTTCCTTGGCGCAAACTTTCAGTGCATCATTTACGATTTTGTGCGTAATCACGGAATTATCCATATATTTTATACAAGGTCCTTCACCGAGCTTTACCGCCATGGGGTTACACTCGGGGGTATCGCCGGTATCGGTGACATCCACTGCCAGACCTATTTCGGGAGAAATGGCATTTGCCGCCGCCTTCGCACCCCGCAGTCCGAGTTCCTCCTGTACGGAAAACACAAAATACAAATCGTTTACTCTGGTACTGAGTCCCTTAAGCACTCGTATCATGGTATATACACCGGCGCGGTTATCCATCGCCTTTGATATGACATTCGAGCCGCATTTACTGAACGCACCGCAGAAAACGGCACAATCGCCAACCGATATCATTTTTTCGGCTTCCTCACGACTTGATGCGCCTATGTCTATATACATTTTCGATACAGCGAGGTCACTTTTAAGATCTATCTTTTCCTCGTATCCCACTACACCCTTGATTCCGTCGACAAATTCAACTGTCTGATACAGACTGCAATACAGCGGCACACCGCCGACCGGAGCAAAGCGAAGAAATCCGTTTTCTTCTATATATGTCACTATTACGCCTATCTCATCCATGTGAGCGGAAAGCATTATACTTTTGCCGCCGCCTTTTTTATGCACGATAAGATTCCCGAGATTATCGTTGTACATCTCATCCGCAAAGCCGTCCAATTCCTTTTTTATAAATTCGCAAATACGCTCCTCATTTCCGGATGGCGCGTATATTTGGGTTAATTCTTCAAGAAGCTCCATTTTCTTCACTCCTGTTCCCACAGTCAAATGTGTGTATATTTTTCAATGTTTTTTCTGCCAAAGCATACATGTTTAATATATCGTCTGTATTTGCACAACTCACAGGCGAATGGATGTATCGGCAAGGCAGCGATATTACCGCCGTTTTGCAGGCATTGCCGGAATTTTGATATGCACCGGCATCATTGCCGCCCATGGCGGACTGTTTAAACTGAAACGGTATTTTATTTTCATCGGCTATGCGGCATATAAAGCTGTTTAACGCCTTATCCGAATAGGATGCTCTATCCATTATCGACAGTACAGGTCCTCTGCCTGAAACCGTAGCATACTCATGAGGCTTAACTCCTGCGATATCCGAGCAAGTAGTACTTTCCAGTATCACAGCACGGTCAGCATTAAGCCTGCGTGCAATCACGCGTGCACCTCTGAGCCCAACCTCCTCCTGTACACTGAAGCAAAAATACACATCCTCGTCATAATCACGCTTTATAAGCTCACAGAGCATGGCACATCCTACTCTGTCATCAAGTGCCTTTGCCTTCACAAAGCCGCCGCCAAGCTCTGTAAACTCGGAATCAAAGCATGCGTAATCTCCCTTTTGTACTTTCTTAAGTGCCTCCTCCTTCGAGTCGGCTCCGATATCTATATACATATCCTTACTTTTCACTACGTTTTTTCGCTCATCGGCAGTTTGAAGATGTACAGCCTTAATACCTATAACGCCGCCGACCCTATTCTTACCTATCAGAATGTTTTGTGCAAGCAATATGCGCGGGTCGATTCCGCCGACACATTTAAACTTCAGAAAACCATCCTCAGTAATATCGGAAATTATAAATCCCACCTCATCCAGGTGAGCGGATACGACTGTTTTTTTACCGCTTGGTGCTCTGCCCCTTTTAAAGGCTATCAAATTCCCCATGGTATCAACCGTAAGTTCATCTGCGAACACGCGGATTTTTTCTGATATTATATTTCTTACGGCATCCTCATTGCCCGATACGGCATGAAGCTCCGTAAGCTCACGTATCAATGAAAGCATACTGCCACCTCCGCATCATCTGTTTGTGAAAGAAAAGCCGATATCGCCGATGCTGTAGCCTTCACATCATCGATATTCACAGTTTCGACCATTGTGTGCATATACCTTAAAGGCAACGAAAACAGCACCGTCGGTATACCGCACCGTGCCGTCTGTATCGCCCAGGCATCTGTACCGGTGTCACCACCGTCAACGTCGATGCTGTAATCAATGTTATTCTCGTCCATGCAGTCCAGTACATTTTGAACCAAAATCGGATGAATGTTTGGTCCTTTGCTCACGACAGTACCGCTGCCCGACTTAAATGTATCGGCAGAGGCATCCGGCGTGGAAGCATGGCACACATCTACCGCTATCGCAAAGGTGGGGTTAATGCCGTAAGCCGCAGTAAGTGCCCCGCGCCTTCCGACCTCCTCCTGCACACATGCGCAGTAATATACATCAAACGGAAGTAAGATGTTTTTCAGCCTTTCCATTACCATCACCAGCACCGCCACACCGCTTCTGTCATCCTGTGATTTTGTACTTATGAACCTTTTGCCAAGCTCATAAAACTTGGCATCGAAGGTCACGGTATCTCCCACACTCACTATTTGACGCAGTTTTTCGGCATCATAGCCGGTATCTATATACAAATTCCTAAATTCAGGTGCTTTATTCTGCTCAGCGGCAGTGGTTATATGAGGCGGCTTGGCACCGATAACCCCCAAAACATCCTCACTGCCGTGAATTACCACCTGCTTTGCCGGAAGTATACGGGCATCGATTCCGCCGACCGCTGTGAAATGAACAAAGCCTCTGTCATCAATTTGGGTAACCATAAGACCTATTTCGTCCGTATGAGCCTCTATCATGACCGACTGTCCCGATGCGGTTTTTGACCTTTTCACCCCGATAACATTTCCGAGTGCATCTGTTTTCACTTCGTCGCAATATTTTGAAAAAATATCGGACAACACATCCGAAAATCTATACTCGCAGCCGGACACACCCCTAAGCGATGTAAGATATTTAATTAACTGTATTTTTTCCATAAAGCTCACGTCCCGCCTGCTATATTTTTAACTCATTAACTATGCTTTTGAATTTTTCGCCGCGTTCCATAAAATTCTTGAACATGTCGAAGCTTGCACTTGCCGGCGAAAGTATAACCGATATATTTACATTTTTCTGAGCGTAGCTTGCTGCCAATACATACGCCGCACGCACCGCTTTCTCATAGGTCTTTTCGGTGACAATCGGAATTGTGCATTTATCCGAGCCGTATGCCTTCAAAACCGCCGCTTTTATTTTATCGGAGGTAGCCCCAATCAGCACAAGTCCCTTCGTATATTTCTTTATGGCAACACCCAGCTCGTCGTAATTCAGGTTTTTATCATATCCTCCGGCTATAAGTATAATCTCATTACGATGTGACTCCAAGCCGGCTATGGTACGTGTGGGTGAAGAACCTATGGAATCATTGTAGAAATCAACACCGCCCACCTTACGTACGTATTCCATACGATGTTCAACACCGTTAAAGGTACGGGCGACCTCGCGGATTTCTTCCGCAGATACATACGGTCTTACCGCCGCAATGGCTGCAAGGTAATTTTCGACGTTATGCCATCCGGGAATTTTAATCTCGTCGGCACGAACTATCCTTTCGCCGTTACAGCAGAGATATCCATCCTCCAAATACGCCCCGTCCGTCTTTTGACGGCGTGAGAAAAATTCGGTTTTCAGGCTCCTGTTTTTGGCAAAAGCAGATGTTATAGCATTATCCAAATTTACTATCAGCCTTCCCTGACCGCTTTGATTCTTAAATATCTGCGATTTAGCTTCCACATACTCCGTCATATCGCGGTGATAATCCAGGTGATTCGGAGATATGTTTGTTACGACTGCAACATCGGGGCTTACACTCATATCCATCAGCTGGAAGCTGGAAAGCTCCAAAACAACTATATCATTCTCCGATATTTCATCAAGCTTATTCAAAAGCGGTATTCCTATATTTCCGCCCACGTAGCAGTTGTAACCGTGCTCGGACAATATCTTATATATAATGGTTGTGGTAGTGGTTTTGCCGTCACTTCCGGTAACTCCGATAATTCTGCAAGGACAGCAGCTCATAAAAAGCTCCATTTCACTTGTAATTACCGTACCTTTTTTTTCGGCTTCCTTCAGCTGAGGCTCAGACGGCTTTATACCTGGTGATCTCAATATATAGTCCACCTCGCCGATATGATCGAGATAATCATCCCCGAAATAGTAATCCTGACATAGCTCCTTGACTTTTGCCAAAACCTTCTTTTCGAGCTTTTCAGCCGGGCTTCTGTCAAACGCACTGACTACCGCACCGCATTCAGCCAAGAAATCCAAAGCCGGAAAATTGCTGACTCCCAAGCCCAGAACAGCTACTCTCTTTCCGGGCATCATTTCCTTTAAAATATTTAAATTTATATTTGCAATATTAATCATAGTCC
>CAYRGA010000011.1:0-28080 GCA_964423705.1 uncultured Oscillospiraceae bacterium | reverse complement strand
ACATAAAACACTGGACAAACGGCTGTATTTATAGTAAATTATATATATAACCGAAGGCTTTGGCTTTTGGTTTTTCATTGAATTTAAAATCGGAGAATACGAATATGAAAGAAAAAACCAAATTCATCTGTACAAGCTGTGGGTATGAAACACCGAAATGGCTTGGAAAATGCCCATCATGTTCCTCGTGGAGTACCTTTGAAGAACAGCGTGATGCCGCCCCTGCAAAGTACGATTCAAAAGCAAAGACATCCTCTGAGCGTGCCGTGCCGCAGAAGCTCAGCGAGATAAGTGAAACACACGAGCAGCGCATAACGACCGGCTCCAAGGAACTGAACCGCGTATTGGGCGGCGGCATTGTCCGCGGCTCCATGGTGCTGGTGGGCGGCGACCCCGGAATCGGAAAGTCCACCCTTCTTTTGCAGATTTGCCGTTCTGCCGAAACAGGCGGCACGATATTGTATGTTACGGGAGAGGAATCCGCACAGCAGGTCAAAATGCGTGCCGCAAGGCTTGGCGTAGATGGCGGAAATCTGCTTTTACTTGCCGAAACAAATCTCGATGAAATTATATTTCATGCCACGAATACCAAGCCTGACATAATGATAATCGACTCCATACAGACCATGTACCGTGCAGAGGTGGCATCTGCTCCGGGAAGTGTATCGCAGGTGCGCGAAGCTACACACTTTTTGATGCGCCTTGCCAAGGAAAACTCGATTTCGGTATTTATAGTAGGTCATGTTACGAAGGAGGGCAGTATAGCCGGTCCACGAGTGCTTGAACACATGGTGGACTGTGTGCTTTACTTTGAGGGAGATCACCGTCAAAGCTACCGCATACTCAGAACCGTTAAAAACCGTTTTGGTTCGACCAACGAAATCGGTGTCTTTGAAATGAAGGATTCGGGTTTGGAAGAAGTGGAAAACCCTTCTGCTATGATGCTTTCGGGCAGACCCGAAAACGCTACGGGCTCTGCGATTGTATGTACAATGGAGGGCACACGTCCCATGCTTGCGGAGATTCAGGCGTTGTCGTCACAAACGAGTTTTGCGATAGCACGGCGTATGTCGACAGGCGTAGATAGCGGGCGAGCCACCATGCTGGTTGCAATTTTGGAAAAACGACTCGGGTACTCCATGCAGAATCAAGATGTATACATAAATGCGGCAGGCGGTATCAAAATCAACGAAACAGCCTCAGACCTTGCGGTTATTACTGCCGTAGCTTCGAATTACAGGGATTTTGCGATTGATGCAGGTACGGTGATACTCGGCGAGGTAGGCTTGACCGGTGAGGTGCGTTCTGTGAGCTTTGCGGAAAACAGAATATCCGAAGCCAGAAAGATGGGATTTAAGCGATGCATACTGCCGAAGGCGAATATGAAGGGCATGAAAAGCTATGACGATATCGAATTGATTCCCGTTTCAACCGTAAAAGAAACCATTGCTATATTAAAAAAAATATCGGATAAGTAATATTAAGGCGGCTCCCAAATCACGGTGCTGCCTTTTGCATAAAAACGAATATTGCGAATATTATGTATTAAAATATTAATTCGGTTTTTAAAATTGAGGCGACACAAACATGAAACACCGCTATGCATTGCTTATCATCACGGTTATTTTTATTTTCAGTGTTATAAAATCAAATTCCGATATACGTACAGACTCAAAGCCGCACTCGGAGCTCACGGTCATAATGTACCACGGCTTTTTAAATGACACTTCAAAATCGGGGACATACGTTATAACGCCGGAGCAGTTTGAAAACGACATAATATATCTGCAAAACAGCGGATTTAATTTCGTGAGCGTGAAGGATATTAAAGATTACAAGGCTTCCGTTAAGCCCTTGCCAGAAAAGGCGGTATTAATCACCATTGATGACGGTAACTACAATAATTACTGCTACGTTTATCCTATATTAAAGAAGCACCGAGTTCCGGCACTCATTTCACCGATTGCCTACTGGGTGGAAAAATATACTCAAACAAATGAGAAAAATCCGATATATTCCATAGTTACGGCTGACTGTATCAAGGAAATGGCAGATTCGGGACTGGTCGAATTGGGAAATCATACATATAATCTTCATTCTCTCGGCGAGCGCAAGGGTGCGGAAAGATTAAAAAGCGAAAGTGCGGAGGATTATAGGGCGATGCTTGCCGACGACTTGACAAAAGCTCATAATATAATACTTGCAGCTGCCGGAAAGCCGCCGTGTGCCATGGTGTTTCCCTATGGGATAATAAGCTCCGAGGCATACGAGGTCACTCGAAACATGGGATATGACATAATATTTTCCTGCACCGAAGGGGTGAACAGCTTATCACCGTCCGACAATATGTATGTTTTGAAGCGTTATAATCGATATGCGGGACCCGGCAGCGAAGATTTTTTTTCAAAGATAAGCAGCAAATAAGTGTAGCATTTCGTTTTTGAAAATGTATTGATAATTCTTGAATTATGTGATATGCTACAATTAACACTCGGAGAAAATGTGTAATATAACTAAAAGAGATTTTTGCTGGATGCATTAAAGCTGGTGAAAGCGGAATCATACATATATTTTATAATTTTACAGGTGATAATCATGAAAATCGAAATGAAAGAAAATACGGCGAAAATAACCGGAATAAATAATTTTAACTTAAAGCACACCTTCATGTGCGGGCAGTGTTTCCGCTGGAATGAAGGCCCCGACGGCACATATATCGGAGTGGCACATTCGCGTGCCGTAAGGATGAGCATGGATGGTGACAGCTTGTACATATATAACACTACCGAGGATGATGTCAACAACATATGGCTGGATTATCTCGATTTAAAGCGTGATTATTATGAAATCAAGAAAATGTATGAAAACGACAAGTACCTTTCACGTGCCATGGAGTTTGGATACGGCATACATATATTGAATCAGGATATATTTGAGTGTTTGATTTCATTTATTATATCCACACAAAACCAGATACCCAGAATCAAAAAAATCGTTGCTGAGCTTTGCCATGCTTACGGAAACGAATGCCAAACGGATTCTGAGCTTTTATATTCATTCCCTTCAGCACGGCAGCTTGAACACGTGACGGCGGAGGAACTGACGTTTTTAAAGGCGGGCTACAGAGCCGATTACATAGTTGATGCCGTTAAAAAGGTTATAAGCGGAGAGGTAGATTTAAATGCTGTACCGCAGATGGACTATGAAGCTGCCAAGAAAGAACTCATGAAAATTAAGGGTGTGGGACCGAAGGTGGCAGACTGTGTGCTTTTGTTCTCGGCGCGCAAATCCGAAGCGTTTCCGGTGGATGTGTGGGTGCAGCGCACCATGCGCAGTCTTTACATGGATGAAACGGCTACGAATAAGCAAATAGAAAAAAGAGCGGCAGAGCTTTTCGGTAAATATGCCGGCTTTGCACAGCAGTATCTGTTTTACTATGCACGTGAAAACGGCGGTATTGAAAAGTAACCGTCTGTGTTTTGATATAATCAGAATAAAAATGTTTTGCCCGCCTTTTTTTGAACGGCGGGCTGCTTAATTTTTAAATAATAAAAGGATTTTTGCGATTTATGTAGTATATTAATAATATATTGATTTGTCGGGAGTTGAGCTGTATGATGTGCATAAGAGAAATGAATGAAAAACTTGAGGACACCCTGCTGTCGCCGATGGGTTTTAAAACCGCAGATTCTGCGGGAAGACTCAGACCGGAGGAAAAATGCAATATACGCGGTGACTTTGCCCGCGACCGTGACAGGATAATCCATTCCAAATCCTTCAGGCGGCTTAAACACAAAACACAGGTTTTCATAGCTGCGGACAACGACCATTTCAGGACAAGGCTTACTCACACTTTGGAGGTTTCTCAGATTGCACGTACCATTGCCAAAGCGTTGAGATTAAACGAGGATTTGGTAGAGGCGATAAGCATGGGACATGACTTGGGGCATACTCCGTTCGGTCATTCCGGCGAAAGAGCACTGGACAGTCTTAATCCGCGCGGCTTTAAGCATTACGAGCAGAGTCTAAGGGTGACGGACGTTATTGAGCGCGAGGGCAAGGGAATGAACTTAACTGCGGAGGTGCGTGACGGCATCGTAAACCATACCGGGTCAAACATGCCGAAAACGCAGGAGGGTGTCGTCGTTAAATATGCAGACAGATTTGCATACATAAATCATGATATAGACGATGCTATCCGTGCCGGCGTGATAAGTAACGCGGACTTACCCGCCGAGCAGTTGAAAGCTTTGGGAGAAACTCATTCGCAGCGCATAAATACACTTATTATGGATATAATCGATGCAAGCCTGAAAAACGAAAGAGTGTGCATGAATCCTGAGGTTGAAAAGCAAATGCTCCTTTTGAGAAAGTTCATGTTCGAGTATGTTTACACGAAGCATGCGGTACGTGATTATCAGTCGTATATGGTGATAGAAAAGCTTTACGGATACTTTCGCTCAGAGCCGCACAAGCTTCCCGAAGAATATAAAAAGCTCCTCAGTGATTGGGACACCGACACAGTGGTGTGTGATTATATTTCCGGAATGACAGACAATTACTGTGTGGCGCTTTTTGAGAAGCTGTTCATGCCGATAGTTTAATTTTACATATTTTATGAGGTGTAACTGTAATAATTTTGTGCAAGCTTCCAAGCCTTGCAATTAAAAAAGGAAAAAAAGCTTTTTTGTCGAATATATCATATAGGAGGTTTGGTTATGCCTTTATATCCGGAATATATTATCAGAGAAGTAGCTGATAAAAATGATATTTATGACGTGGTATCAAGCTACGTGACATTAAAAAAAGCAGGAAGCTCATATGTGGGTCTTTGCCCGTTTCACAACGAAAAGACACCTTCGTTTTCCGTGTCGCCGCAAAAGGGGATATTTCATTGCTTTGGTTGCTCGGAGGGCGGAAATGTTATTCATTTCCTTATGAAAATAGAAAATATATCGTTTGTGGAGGCTGTAGAAAAGCTGGCACAGCGCGCCGGCATATCTCTTCCGCACCCGAATGAGAAGGATAATGCCGCATACGCCGCAAAGATAAAACAAAAGGAGCTTATCTATGAAATAAACAAAACAGCCGCACAGTTTTTCTATGATAATTTAAAAACAGGTAAGGCGGCTGTAAATTACCTGAAAAATCGTTCGCTCGACGGTGCGGCCGCGAAAAAATTTTTCTTGGGTTATGCCAAGGACAGCTGGAATTCATTGTTTGAGCATCTGAAGGAAAAGGGTTACACCGAAAGTGATATTCTGAGTGCCGGTCTTATCAAGGCAAGTGACAACGGAAGGTATTATGACACATTTCGAAACAGGGTGATGTTCCCGATATTTGATATACGAAACAGAGTTATAGGTTTCGGAGGACGTGTGCTTGACGATAGTAAGCCGAAGTACCTTAATTCGTCGGATTCGCCTGTGTTTAACAAGAGCAGAAATCTGTATTTTTTGAATGCCGCGCGAAGAAGCGGCAAGGACTATGTTATTTTGGTAGAAGGCTATATGGATGTTATTTCACTTGCGAGAAACGGCTATCTCAACACCGTCGCAACCCTCGGTACAGCTCTTACCTCACAGCAAGCGAAGCTTATCGCCGGGGATTTTAAAGAAGCGGTAATCTGCTATGACAGCGACGAAGCCGGAAGAAAGGCCACCTCAAGAGCGATAACGATTTTAAGGGAACATGATATAAAAATATCGGCAATGAACCTTAAGGATAAAAAAGACCCCGACGAATATATAAATGCATATGGAAAAGTAAGGTTTAACAATTGCATTGAAAAAAGAAAATCAGATATGGCGTATTTAATGGAGCATTTTGAGCAAAAATATGATGTGAATAAAAATGAGGACAAAATCGCATATGTCGGAGAAATACTGGAGTATTTCAAGCTTATAGGAAATACGGTGGAACTTGATATATATGTGGAGGAGCTTTCAAAGAAGACGGGAGTGGCACAGACTGCGATATATTCACAGCTTGGTGTCGTAAAAGCAGTGAAAAGCAAGCCCGAGCCCGATGCGCCGAGTGATATAATGACGATTTCAAACAGAAATTCCTCCGGCGGAGATGATAATTATCTGAATCGCACGAGGCGGTTGCTTTTGGGACTTCTCATATCGGACAAGTCGTTGTATATGAATCACCGCTCGGCACTGAATGAATCGATTTTTGAAAATGATATCCACATGAGGCTTTTGAAATACATCGACGAGAAGTATGACAACGGCGGTACAATCGATGCACCGACACTTTTGGAAGCCTTCGACAGTGATGATGACGTAAAGGAGCTTACCTTCATTCTGAGCTTGGATAATCAGACAGACGATTCGGAAAAGGCATTCCGTGATTATATAAAAATCATAAACGAAAGAATTAATCGGCGGAATATATTAAAGATGCTTTCGGGGAATGATTCGGAGAGCATTTCAAAACTAAACGATAAAATTAAAAATCAGTGATAAATTACAGGTTAAAGTAAGAAATCCCATTGACGGACGGACATTTACTTTATTGAATTTATCATGTGCATAATCACTTTATTATGCATGCGAAAGGAGCATATTTGTGAGTATAAAAAACGAAAAAAACATTGCGGATAAAAAAGCGGTGGTAAGCAAGCTTATAGAAACCGGAAAAAAGAAGGGACTGCTTACTTATAAAGAAATATCCGACATGCTTTGTGAGTTTGACATCGATGTTAAGGATATCGACAAAATGTATGAACAGCTGGAGGCTCTAGGAATAGAGGTTGTTAAGGACTTTGAAAAGGAAATGGAGGAAATCCAGTCGAACGAAGAAGAGATAGACCTTACCATTCCCGAGGGAATAGGTCTTGACGACCCGGTGAGGATGTACCTCAAGGAAATCGGAAAGGTACCGCTTCTTTCGGCTCAGGAGGAAATACAGCTTGCCGAGCAGATGCATAACGGTGACGAATACGCCAAAAAACGCCTTGCCGAAGCAAACCTTCGTTTGGTGGTAAGTATAGCGAAAAGATATGTGGGACGCGGCATGCTTTTCCTCGACCTTATTCAGGAGGGTAACCTCGGACTTATAAAGGCGGTTGAAAAGTTCGACTACACTAAAGGATATAAATTCAGTACCTATGCCACTTGGTGGATAAGACAGGCAATTACACGTGCCATAGCCGACCAGGCACGTACGATACGTATACCGGTTCATATGGTGGAAACGATAAATAAGCTTATCAGAGTGTCACGTCAGCTTCTTCAGGAACTGGGACGCGACCCGCGTGTGGATGAAATAGCTGCGGAAATGAATATGAATGAGGACAGAGTACGCGAAATAATGAAAATCGCTCAGGAGCCGGTGTCACTGGAAACACCTATCGGCGAAGAAGAAGACAGTATACTCGGTGATTTTATTCCGGACAGCGATGCACCGGCACCGTCCGAAATGGCTGCATTTACACTTTTGAAAGAGCAGCTTATTGATGTCCTCGATACCTTGACAGCAAGGGAAGCAAAGGTTTTGAAGCTCCGCTTCGGACTTGACGACGGGCGCAGCCGTACCCTTGAGGAGGTAGGAAAGGAATTTAACGTAACAAGAGAGCGAATAAGACAGATTGAAGCGAAGGCACTCAGAAAGCTCAGACACCCCAGCAGAAGTAAAAAATTAAAAGATTTTTTGGAATAGACTATGAAGCTTGAGAAATTTGAAAGAGTCCTCGCAGCTATGTGCGTTATATGTGTGCTGTCGTTTGTGGGTCAGTATATTATAAACAGCAACAGGGATGAAATCATACTGGTACAGGATGATGAGAATGTCGGAACCGTAAGCGTTGAGGTGCTGGGCGAGGTCGTTAATCCCGGAAAATATCGGGTAAAGGAAAATTCAAGAGTCTGCGAAGTCATATATGATGCCGGCGGTATCACGCACAATGCGGATGTGGAGGACGTTGATTTGACGGCTATTGTCACGGACGGCTTAAAAATCACAGTCCCCGCGGCAGAAAAGTCGATTGATTATGACGAGCTTGCAGTTAATATAAATACTGCAGACAAGGAAGTTCTGTGCCTGCTGCCCGGCGTGGGCGGTGCTCTTGCCGAACGCATTATAGAGTACAGAGAAAGTAACGGCGGCTTTGCCGAGCCTGAGGATATTATGCGGGTAAAAGGTGTAGGAGAAAAGAATTTTAAAAAAATGAAGGATTACATAAAGACGGAGGAATAGCCAAAATGAAAATAATAATAGTAGATGATGAAAAGCTTTTGGTAAAAGGTATGAAGTTTAATTTCGAACAGGACGGCTATACGGTAGAAACGGCTTATGACGGCGAAGAGGCACTAAAGCTGGCACACGACAAAAATCTGGACATAGTAATACTTGATTTGATGCTCCCGAAAATAGACGGTTTGTCAGTATGCCAGAAAATAAGAGAGTTTTCCAGCATACCGATAATAATGGTTACGGCTAAAACGGAGGATATGGATAAAATAATGGGTTTGGAGTATGGTGCGGACGACTATATAACGAAGCCGTTTAATATACTTGAGCTTAAGGCGAGAGTAAAGGCCATCATGCGCAGAATCACACCGGTCGCCAAGGATGGTGACCGTTCCAAAATACGCATGGGTACGGTGGAGCTTGACTATAATCAGCGCACGGTAACCATAGAGGGTGTAACCACAGATCTCACCAGTAAGGAATTTGACCTTATGGATTTATTGGTGTGCAATCCCGGAAAGGTGTATTCCAGAGATAATCTGTTAGACCTTATTTGGGGATATGATTATCCCGGCGATGCCAGAACGGTTGACGTGCACGTAAGGCGTCTGCGCGAAAAAATAGAGCCTAACAGCGCGGAACCGATATATTTGCTTACTAAATGGGGAGCTGGTTACTATTTTAAAGACATTACTTGATAAAAAACACGTGAAAACCGACAGAATTACGGTGAACTTGGTACTTACATATTTTCTTACGCTTGTTTTTGCGATGGTTACGATAATCTGCTGCATGGCCAATTTCGGGATAAAAAATGCAATTATTGTTTCTGTTATAATAGTGATTATAGCCACGATTGCCGTACTTATATATACATATTATCTGATGAAAAGAGTGGCTGAGTACACTCAGAAAATCACTTTTATGAGCGAGGGTAATATATACGAAAAGCTGGAAATATACGGAAATGATGAAATATCACGTCTGGGAGAAGCGGTCAACAAGCTTACCGAAAAGGTTTCGGTTATCGAGAAGCAGAGAACGGAATTTGTATCAAATGCATCTCACGAGCTTAAAACGCCGCTCAGCTCAATAAAGCTTATGGCGGATTCGATAATTCAAACGCCCGATATAGAGATGGATTATGTGCGAGAATTTCTGTCGGATATGAATGATGAGGTGGAGAGGCTTAATCGTATAGTAAACAAGCTTTTGTATATTACCAAGATGGATACCCTTACCGAGAATATGTCGGGAAGCCTGGAGCTTATAAACTTAAAAGACGTGGTACAGGGAATTAATAAAAATCTGATTCCGATAGCAGAAATGGAAAACAAGGAGCTTGTGTGCGATGCCGATGAAGATATCCTTATTATGGCGAATAAGGATATTTTGTGGCAGGCGGTATACAATATAGTTGACAATGCTCTTAAATATACCTCCGAAAACGGAAGAGTGGAGGTTTCTCTGGTAAAGGAGAGCAAAAAAGCTACCATAACGGTAAAGGATAACGGTGTGGGAATATCGGCAGAGGATGTAAAACGGATTTTTGACAGATTTTATCGTGTGGATAAAGCGCGTAGTCGCTCCACCGGAGGAACAGGTCTGGGACTCTCGATAGCACAGTCTGCCATTGAATTTCATAACGGTACCATAGAGGTTGAAAGCGAGCCGAATGTCGGAAGTGAATTTAAAATTACCCTTCCGCTGGTCGAATGGTTTTAAAATCTGAAAGGGTGAAAATGATGAAAAAGTTTTGGTCGGTAGTGCTGTCATCAGCAGTGCTGTTTTCAACAGTGTTATCACCGCTGGTGTCTTATGCCGAAAGCGGTGATGTGGTAGGAAAGATATATGCGACCGATATAAAAGCATGCATAAACGGTGTGTGGGTGGATTCGTATAATATAGGCGGCAAAACCGTTGTTGTGGTCGAGGATATCACAAGTCAGTATAAGTATTCCGATGCGCTGCGGACTTTGGTGATAGATGAGTTGAGCCCCGAATATTTGGTTGAGGGCAGTAGCCATAATGCAACCGGTGCAAAACCGGGTACGGTTGTCGGCAACATATATGATACCGATATTAAAACATATTTCCGCGGCAAAGAGCTTACTTCTTATTCGCTTAACGGCAAAATGGCTGTGGTAATTGAAGAACTTGGTGTTGACAGCAAGGTTAATTTCTCGGAGATAGGCGGCAGGTATACATGGGATGCGGAAAACCGAACACTCAGTCTTGAAAGTGTATACAGATATCCGTACGCTTTGCGTTATATTCTCAGCGAAAAGCGGCTTAACATGAACATAAAAGACGAACGCGGCTTGCTTTGGGCGGAGTTTGTCAATAATTTTAACAATTACGGTCATATAGTGCATGAAGTTAAAAAAAACGATAACAGCATGTATGAGGTTTTGTATAATGACGGTGTGAACGGAACGGAAAACATCGGTTATTTGTGCAGATTTGCGGAAATGAAATTTGAAAACGGTCAAATCGTAACAAAGCAGACAGATGCTGATTATTTTTACATGGAAAAGCTGTCGGATATACTTTCGGATTTCGAAGCCGTACCCATGACTTATGAGGATAGGATGAATCACTATGAATATCAGGGATACGGAATTATAGATGAATTTGAAACGGATGAATATCATTTTCTCTACATGGGATTCGGATTGCCGCACGGCGGTACTCAGTGGTTGGAAAAAGTAAGCAAAAAGGACGGAACTGTTATCGACTATTCGGGGCAATTTGAATCAGTAAGTTTAGGTGGTGGTAAGCGTTTTGAAAATGTGAGCATAGATGAGGAAAATGAAAAAGTATATCTGCATTATGATTCGGATTATGTTATAGACTTAAAAACCGATGAAGTGACCGCTTATACAGTGCTCACAACGGATATCGGTTCGGGGAAAACGGACGGCAAGCCTTCTGAACACGACGAACAGAGTGCGCGCGATTCTCAGAAAAAATATAAGCTTATATCCGCGGACGGCGAATTAACCGTCAACGGTTTTTTCTGCCATGAATACTTTTATGCGACAATGCTTCCTTTGAAAGAAACATTTGATTTTTATAATATCAAATATTCGTTTGAGAATGATGTGCTTACAATCGATACATCGGATATGAAAAAGAAATTTGCATTTGACATGTCGGATGAAAAATCGGATTTTATGAATGGAGAGTCGATTGAATACATGTATGTTGACAAGGTGCTTTTAAACGGCGTGAAAACGGATATAACATATCGGTACACAAGCGGGCATTTCGAACAGATGCGTACGGAAATGAAAAAAGCAAAGCCTTACATTGTAAACGGAAAGGTTTACATTAACGACAGCTTTATCAGCTTGTTATTCAATGAGGAGAGCAAATAATGAGAAAATTTTTAAATGTGATAATTTCAATAATGATTTTATCGGTTGTATTCTGCGGTTGCGGCAAAAAACAGCCGACTTCCAAGTTTTCCGATAAAATAACCTCGGATACGCAGAAAACACAGGAAAATCAAAAAGAACAGACAGAGCTTACCTTGTATTTCGCAACGGACAATGCCATGCTGAAAAAGGTCACTGTTAAAACCGAGCTTGGTGACAAAACGCCGGAAGAAGCCGTGCTGGAAGAGCTCATGGCAGGTTCCGATTGCGAAGGGATAGTTTCGGTTATACCTTCGCAAACGAAGATAAACAGCGTTAAGACAGCCGACGGTACATGCACTGTGGATTTAAGCGGAGATTTTGCCGACGGGAATTTTTCCGGAAATGCAGACAGAACCTTGGCAGTGTATTCCATAGTTAATTCTCTTGCGGAACTTGACGGTGTGGAGAATGTGCAGTTTTTGATAGACGGTGAAAAACATGAGATTTTCGGCGATTTTCTTTTTGACGAGCCGTTTGAAGCGGACGAAACATTGGTGATAAAATAAGTTGTAAATCGAGGTTATATATATGGATAAAAGTCTTTTGCCGATAGGAGTGTTTGATTCCGGGGTCGGCGGTATAAGTGTGTTAAGAGAGCTTATGCGTGTTTTGCCGAGTGAGGAGTTTATCTATTTCGGTGATTCCAAAAATGCTCCGTACGGTACAAAAAGTCATGAGGAAATATTTCGGCTTACGGAAAAAAATGTCGCACTGCTTGTGGAGGAGGGTGTAAAGGCTGTGGTGATAGCATGCAATACTGCCACGAGTGTGTGCATTGATGATTTGAGGAAAAAATACAGCGATATTCCGATAGTCGGTATAGAGCCGGCATTAAAGCCGGCGGTTATGCATAAGCCGAATCCGACGGTGCTGGTTATGGCTACGCCACTGACATTAAAGGAAGAAAAATTTGCGGGCTTGTGCAGAGAGTACGGCGATAAGGCAAGTATCATCCCGCTCCCGTGCCCGGAATTGGTGGAATTTGTGGAATCGGGGAATTTCGAGGGTGAAGAAATCGAAGGCTACCTTTACGAGAAGCTTGCTTCGGTAAATGCCGCTAATGCGGACTGCGTGGTGCTTGGATGTACGCATTTTCCTTTTGTAAAAGCCACTGTAAAAAAGCTTTTGGCGGAAGCTGAAATTTTTGACGGAGGTTACGGAACCGCAAAGCAGCTTAAAAGGTGCTTGGAGGATGCGGGAACTCTGAATACGGAAAATTACTTTGGAAAAATCACCGTTTTGAACAGCCTGGAAGACAGAAATATTTCCGCATTGATTCACAGACTGTTAAATCAAAAGTTTTAATTAAATGACAAATTTTTGAAGAAAAATTAATTATTTGTCAAAAATCTTGTTATAACTATTGTAAAATGCAAAAAAAAGGTGTACAATTAAATTTAGGTTTTAAATTACATATAAAATTAATATATACAGGAGGACGAAATGAGCGCATTTATTGACAGAATCAAAGCCAGAGCAAAGGCTGACAAGAAAACCATTGTTTTACCTGAATCAATGGACAGAAGAACCTTTGAGGCAACAGAAAAAATATTGAAGGAGGATATCGCGGACGTCATTATAATAGGTACTCCCGAGGAAGTCGAAGCAAACAGCAAGGGCTTGGATATTTCCGGAGCCAAGATAATAAATCCCTATACATATGAGAAAACCGAAGAATATCTTAACCTGTTTGTGGAGCTTAGAAAAAATAAGGGTCTTACATATGAACAGGCGAAGGAAACGGCTTTGGGCGACTACATGTATTATGCATGTCTTATGGTTAAGGCCGGAGACGCCGACGGTGTGGTTTCGGGTGCATGCCATTCCACAGCCAACACTTTAAGACCGAGCTTGCAGATTATCAAAACGAAGCCGGGCGTTAAACTCGTGTCGGCATTCTTCCTCATGGTTGTGCCTGATTGCGAGTACGGTGCTGACGGAACATTCATTTTTGCGGACAGCGGTCTTGAACAGAATCCCGACCCCGAAAAGCTTGCCGCAATAGCAGCATGTTCAGCCGAATCCTTTGAGCTTTTGGTTGAAAAAGAGGCAATAGTTGCCATGCTCTCACATTCCACAAAGGGAAGTGCAAAGCACGCCGATGTTGACAAGGTAGTCGAGGCAACTGCTATCTGTAAGGAAAACAACCCCGACCTTAAGGTTGACGGCGAGCTTCAGCTCGATGCCGCAATTGTACCTTCGGTAGGTGAGTCAAAGGCACCGGGTTCACCGGTTGCCGGAAAAGCAAATGTACTTGTATTCCCCGACCTTGATGCCGGAAATATAGGCTATAAACTTGTACAGCGTCTTGCAAAGGCAGAGGCATACGGTCCTGTGACACAGGGTATAGCAATGCCGATAAATGACCTTTCCAGAGGCTGCAGTGCGGATGACATAGTAGGCGTTGTTGCTATCACATGTGTTCAGGCACAGGGTAAATAAAGGATAAACGAAAAAGGAGTTTTTGTAAAATGAATATTTTGGTTATAAATGCAGGAAGCTCATCGCTCAAATACCAGTTCATAAACATTGAGAGTGAGCAGGTGCTTGCGAAGGGACTTTGCGAGAGAATAGGAATCGAGGGTTCACGCCTTACTCAGAAGGTCAACGGAAAAAATGACCTCGTGAGAGAGGAAGCCATGAAGGACCACAGCGATGCTATCAGAATGGTAATAGAGGCACTTACCGGAGAAGAACACAATGTAATCTCCGATATGTCGCAGATAGATGCTGTCGGACACAGATGTGTTCACGGCGGTGAGATTTTCAGTAAATCAGTAGTTATCGACGATGATGTTATGGAGGCTATAAAGAGTTGTGTACCGCTTGCGCCACTTCACAATCCCGCAAACATTATCGGTATAGAGGCTTGTCAGAAGATAATGCCGAATACTCCTCAGGTAGGCGTATTCGACACGGCATTCCATCAGCAGATGCCGCCCGAAGCGTATATGTATGCGCTTCCGTATGAGGTGTATTCCGAGCACAAGGTAAGAAGATACGGCTTCCACGGTACAAGTCATAAGTATGTATCTCAGCGTGCCGCAGAAATTCTCGGCAGACCGCTTGAGGAGCTCAGAATCATCACGATGCACCTCGGAAACGGTTCCTCCGTTGCTGCCGTAAAGGGCGGCCATTCCATCGACACCAGCATGGGCTTTACTCCGCTTGCGGGTGTTGCTATGGGTACCAGATGCGGTGATATCGACCCTGCCATTGTTACATATCTCATGGATAAAGAGGGATACGACACAAAGACAATGGATAAAATAATGAATAAGGACTCAGGTGTGTACGGTATCTCCGGTTTAAGCAGTGACTTCCGTGACCTTGAAGCCGCTATGAATACAAATCCCAGAGCAAAGCTCGCACTTGATATGTTCGCATACGATGTTAAGAAGCTTGTCGGAGCATATGCCGCAGCTATGGGCGGTGTGGATGTATTGGTATTTACTGCGGGAATCGGCGAAAACACCAAAATCATAAGAGAAATGATTACAGACGGTTTGGAATTTATGGGTGTGTCTATCGATAAAGCCGCAAATGACTGCAGAGGCTGCGAAAAAGATATTACAGCCTCGGGTGCTACTGTAAAAACACTTGTAATCCCGACAAACGAGGAGCTTATGATTGCGAAGGATACTGCAATGCTCGTTAAGTGATTTTTGACAAAATCAATAAGTTTTACATGAAATTCGGCTGATTTGTCAAGTTTTTTTACAGGAATGCAAAAAAAACTTGACAAATCGCGAATAAATATATATAATAGTTTTGTTATGTCGAGGTGTATTATGTTTTTAGATGTATCACAGCTAATGCAAAACGACGGCGCGGTTAAAAGGATTGATTTGAATGTTGAAATCGATAATTTGACTTTTAACGGTCAGGATATTGTTTTCACGACCCCTTTTAAGCTTGAAGGTGTGTTAAAAAATATTGCGGGTATTTTATATCTGGATGCCGGTGCGAAAGTATCGTATGTGACCAGGTGTGCAAGATGCCTGGACAGCGTAAATAAGAGCATGTCTTTTAATATAAGCGAAGCTTTTTCAAAATCCGATACCGGCGACGAAGATATAACCGTTCTTAAGTCAGGTAATATAGACTTGGATGATATAACCGAAATGGCCTTTGTCGGCGCACTGCCCATTAACACACTGTGCAGTGAGGAGTGCAAGGGTCTGTGCAGCGAATGTGGGTGCAATCTTAACGGAGAAACCTGTTCTTGCAGTCAAGGGGCTGTTGACCCTCGGCTGGCTGTACTGAAAAATTTTTTGAAAGATTAGTTTTTAATTACCGGGAGGTGGAATCACATGGCAGTACCTAAGAGAAGAACATCAAAGGCAAGAAGAGATAAAAGAAGAGCGAATTGGAAGCTGGTTTTACCGGGTATGGTAAAATGCCCTAAGTGTCAGGAATTTAAGTTGCCGCACAGAGTTTGCAAGGCTTGCGGAACTATGACGGCAAAGAAATCTTAAAGGCTGAATAATGCTTTTTGAAAACCTGTCCTTATAGCGACGGGTTTTTTTAATTAAAATCGAACCTCGACCGATGAGGTTTGACAGCACTTATCGGAGGTAGCTATGAAAAAATACAAATATCTTTTTTTTGACCTTGACGGAACGCTGACCGATTCGTGCGAGGGAATATATAAGTCGTTTGAGTATGCACTGAATTTCTACGGAATCGAAATTGAAAATTTCGATGTTCTGCGCCCCATACTCGGACCGCCGCTCAAGGATTCGTTTATGGATTTGTTTGGCTTTGATGAAGAAAAGGCGGTGGAAGCCGTAAGGAAATACCGAGAAAGATTTTCGGATGTCGGAATCTATGAAAACCGTGTATACGACGGCGTGGAGAATATGCTTTCAGGCTTGAAAAAGGAAGGATATATTTTGGCTTTGGCTACCAGTAAGCCGCTTAAATTTGCCAAGACTGTGCTGGAAATGTTCAAGCTGGACGGCTATTTTGACCTTATAGACGGTGCCGAGCTTGAGGGAAGGATTTCCACCAAGGAGGATGTCCTGGCGGATATTATAGAAAGACTGCACATATCGGATAACAGTGAGATTTTGATGATTGGTGACAGAAAGTATGATTTACTGGGTGCCGCAAGCTTCGGTATAGATGCCATGGGAGTGCTGTACGGCTATGGCTCCGAGGAGGAGCTGAGCTTGTGCCCGCATGTGTATTTGGCATCGGACACGGACGATGTACTCAGATATCTTATTTAGCCGGCGGTGAACTATGTCAGAGGCAATTGTAAAAAAAGTTGATGTCGATTCGATAGCGTACGACTGCGGTATTGAACCGGGAGATAAAATTTTAAAAATTAATAATACGAATTTTGTGGATATATTGGATTTCAGATATCTTACTTCGGATGATTATTATGTCGTGACGGTGGAGAAATCGGACAAAACCATAGAGGAAATAGAGGTTTATAATGATTTGTACGAGCAGTTCGGATGCGAGTTTGAAAATGAGCTTCTGGATGAACCGAAGCAGTGCAGAAACAAATGCGTTTTCTGCTTTATGGACCAGCTTCCACCGAACGTGCGCGAAACTATGTATTTTAAGGATGATGATGTCCGTCTTTCCTTTTTGGAGGGCAATTATGTTACCTTAACAAATTTAAATGAGGCTGATATAGAGCGTATTTGCAGGCTTAGGATAAGCCCCGTAAACGTTTCCGTCCATGTGACGGATGCCGAGCTCAGATGCAAGATGCTGAATAACCGCTTTGCGGGAAAGCTTCTGAGCATTATGAGAAAATTCGCCGATAATGGGATTTTCATGAATGCGCAGATAGTGCTGTGCAAGGGCATAAACGACGGTAAGTATCTGGATAAAACGATAGAGGATTTAAAGGGCTTTTATCCGCAGATACAGAGCATTTCCATAGTTCCCGTGGGTCTTACGGCATACCGCGAAGGTCTGTACCCTTTGGAAGGGTTTGAAGCGGACGACAGCGCACTTGTAATAGAGCAGGTTGAAAATTATCAAAAGCGCTTTTTGGATGAACTCGGTACACGTCTTGTGTACCTTTCGGATGAGTTTTATATAAAGGCAGGCGTTGAACTGCCGGAATATGAGGCATATGAGGACTTTCCACAGATAGAAAACGGTGTCGGACTTATGAAAACGCTTGAATATGAGGTTATGCAAGCGGTTGAAACGATATCGGCGGATAACCCCTCCGCGAAAAAATCAATCGCTGTCGGTGAGATAGCATATGAATATATAAAAAGCTTTGTTGAAAAAATACATTCTGTAAATAACAAGACGGATGTTGAAGTGTACAAAATAAAGAATAATTTTTTCGGCGGCAGAATAACCGTGACGGGACTTGTGTGCGGCTGTGATATTATAGCACAGCTGAAAGGGAAAAATCTCGGAGAATATCTTTTACTGTCACAGAGTATGTTTAAATCGGACTGCGATGTTATGCTGGATGATACATCGAAGGAGGATTTGGAAAAGGCACTCGGTGTCAAGGTGATTATTTGCGGAAATACGGGTGAGGATTTTGTCAGAGCGGTACTTTTGTAGCATAAAAAACGGAGAACCGCTTTGATAAGAGCTTGCTTTAAAAACATAAAACGGAGGTAATATATGAAAAAACCTACCTTTGCCATAGTAGGCAGACCGAATGTCGGTAAATCGACACTTTTTAATAAGCTTATAGGAGAAAGAATATCAATCGTCGAGGACACGCCCGGTGTTACCAGGGACAGAATATATGCCGAAGGAGAATGGGTCGGCAAAAAATTTATATTGATAGACACCGGCGGAATTGAGCTTAAAACCTCGGAGATAATACCTCAGCAGATGCGTACTCAGGCTCAGCTTGCCATAGATATGGCGGATGCCATAATATTTATGGTGGATGTAAAGACCGGTCTTACCTCGGCGGATAAGGATGTAGCCGCTATGCTTGTAAAGTCGGGTAAACCCATCGTACTTGTGTGCAACAAGGTCGACAATGTCGGAGCGGTTCCTATGGAATTTTATGAATTTTATAATCTCGGACTGGATGACCCGATTGCGATTTCGTCTATTCACGGTCTGGGCACCGGTGACCTTTTGGATAAGCTCTACGAATGTGTGGACTTCACAGACGAGGAGGAAGAGGATGACGATGCGATAAAGGTTGCCGTAATAGGTAAGCCGAATGTCGGAAAGTCTTCGCTCATAAATAAAATTCTGGGCGAAAACAGAGTGATAGTCAGCGATATAGCGGGAACGACACGCGATGCGATAGATTCACCTTACGAAAGGGACGGACAAAAGTACATTTTCATCGACACTGCCGGTATGCGCAAAAGAGGTAAAATCGACGAGAATATAGAGCATTACAGTGTGGTGCGCTCACTTGCCGCAGTAGACCGCTGTGATGTGGTACTCATATTGATAGATGCGTCGGAGGGTGTGACTGAGCAGGATACCAAAATCGCCGGTTACGCACATGATAAAGGCAAGGCAAGCATAATCGCAGTTAATAAATGGGATTTGGTGGAAAAGGATACTCACACCATGGAGCATTATACAAACGAAGTAAGGCAAGGTCTGTCGTACATGCTGTATGCTCCGGTAGCGTTTTTATCTGCCAAAACAGGTGCAAGACTTAACAAGATATTTGAACTTATCAAATATGTAAACAATCAGCATGCTATGCGCATCTCCACCGGAGTGCTCAACGATGTGCTCAATGAGGCTATAACCAAGGTGCAGCCGCCATCGGATAAAGGAAAAAGGCTTAAAATATATTACATTACCCAGGCTACGACAAAGCCACCGACGTTTATACTGTTTGTAAACGATAAGCAGCTTGCTCATTTTTCGTATATAAGATATCTGGAAAATCAGATTCGGCTTTCCTTCGGTTTGGAGGGAACGCCGGTGAGATTTATAATTAGAGAACGCGGAAAGGATGATTAATATGTTTACGGCACTTGTTGTTTTTTGCGTGTGCATTGCCTACCTTTTGGGAAGCTTTAACACGGCGATTATCATTTCAAGGATTTTCGGCAAGAGGGACATAAGAGATTACGGCAGTAAGAATGCCGGTGCGACCAATACCCTCAGAGTAATGGGAAAAGGAGCCGCTCTGTGCGTGGTTGTTTTCGATGCGCTTAAGGGTGTGGCGGCGGTTTTGTTTGCAAGATATGCTCCGATAATCTTTGCGGTAGAGGACATTAATCATACGGCTGAGTACCTCGCGGCGCTTGCAGTGGTAGCAGGCCATGTATTTCCTGTTTATTTCGGCTTTAAAGGCGGAAAGGGAATAATGACATCCATTGCCGTAATATTTGTATTGGACTGGGAAATCGGCATTATATTGCTCGTGACGTGCGTTGTAATCATGCTTCTCACAAGGTATGTTTCCCTCGGTTCATGCATAGGTGCGCTTATGTTCCCGATGCTAGTGTATATGTTTCATGAGGATAACGGACTTTTTATTGCCGTTTCGCTCATAATGGCACTCAGTGCGCTTTTTATGCACCGTACAAATATTGTCAGACTTATGCGTGGCACGGAGTCTAAGCTCAGCTTTAAAAAATAGCATAAAATACGTCGCATAATTTAAAAAATATTGGAGTATATTTTTCTTGAAATATTGTATACTTCGGTGTATAATAATGAATAGTGTATTTAACTTCTTGGGAGGGGAAAAGATGATAAAACTCGATTATTCAAAGACCGCAGCTTTCATATCGGATGAAGAAATAAAAAACATGAAATCGATAACCGAAAATGCGGCAAAAACATTGTGCGAAGGTACCGGTGCGGGAAATGATTTCCTGGGCTGGATTAAGCTTCCCGAAAATTATGACAGGGATGAATTTGCAAGAATCAAGAAAGCCGCCGAAAAAATCAAAGGCGACTCAGAGGTGCTTGTTGTGGTAGGTATAGGCGGTTCGTATCTTGGTGCGCGTGCAGCTATAGAGATGCTTACCGATAGCTTTTATAATTTGAAAAAAGACAGAAAAACACCGCAGATACTTTTCGCGGGTAATTCCATAAGCTCGGCATACCTTTCGGATTTGCTCAAATACCTTGAGGATAAGGATTTCTCGGTGAATATCATATCTAAGTCAGGTACTACCACAGAGCCTGCCATTGCATTCAGGACACTGCGCAGCCTGCTTATCAAGAAGTACGGCGCAGACGAAGCCAAATCCAGAATTTATGCGACTACAGATGTTGCAAAGGGTGCTTTAAAGGAATTTGCAAACAAAGAGGGTTATGAATCCTTTGTAATTCCGGACAATGTAGGCGGCAGATTCTCCGTCCTCACGGCAGTCGGACTTTTACCGATTGCGGCGGCAGGAATCGATATAGACGATATGATGAAGGGCGCATATGATGCAATGGTCGAATATGAAAAGCCGTTTGAGGAGAATATCTGCTATCAGTATGCAGCACTCAGAAATATTTTGAACCGCAAGGGAAAAAGCATAGAAATGATGGTAAACTATGAGCCGTCGCTCATATATTTCTCAGAGTGGTGGAAGCAGCTCTTCGGTGAGAGTGAGGGCAAGGACAACAGAGGTATTTTCCCTGCTTCGTGCAGCTTTTCGACGGATTTACATTCGATGGGTCAGTATATTCAGGACGGTTCGAGAATTTTGTTTGAAACCGTGCTTAAGGTGGATAATCCCGTGAGCGATGTTGAGATACCTTTTGACGAAGAAAACGTAGACGGCTTGAATTTCCTTGCCGGAAAAACGATGGATTACGTTAATACAAAGGCGTTTCAGGGTACACTTCTGGCTCATACGGACGGCAGCGTGCCGAATATTGTTATAAATATACCCGAAATCAGCGCATATACATTCGGTAATTTGGTTTATTTCTTTGAGAAGGCATGCGGCGTAAGCGGATACATCCTCGGTGTAAATCCGTTTAATCAGCCCGGTGTGGAAGCATATAAGAAAAATATGTTTGCACTTCTCGGAAAACCCGGATATGAGGCGCAGAAGGATGAGCTTGAAAAGAGATTGAACAACTAGTACATACCGCTCCGTTTTTCGGAGCGGTAATTCAATAAAAGCATAGGTTGTGTCCGCCGCCCGAAAAAGGCGGCGGATTGCGGTTTATGAGGCAGATAATATGAAATTTATTAAAAAACGGTGATTGTATGGAACTTACTCCAAGGCTTAAAAGAGCCGCTGAGCTGATACCGAAGGGGTCTGTGATTGCGGATGTGGGAACAGACCATGCGTATTTGCCGGTATACTGCATATTAAACGGTATTTCTCCAAATGCTGTTGCGATGGACATAAACGAAGGTCCGTTAAAAAAAGCGGAGGAAAATACCGTCAAATATAAATTGACAGACAGAATAGAATTGAGGCTTTCGGACGGACTTAAGGGCTTAAAAAAGGGCGAAGCAAATGTAATTGTCATTGCCGGTATGGGAGGTTTGCTTATAAAAAATATACTGGAAAACGGCAGGGATGTCATTTCGGAGGATACATTGCTGATTATGCAGCCGATGCTTGCGGCGGAAGAACTCAGAGAGTATCTGTACAGCAGCGGTTTTAGCATCGAAAACGAGTACCTTGCTTCGGAAGGGGATAAGCTTTATAACATAATAACCGCAAAGGTTGTATGTCAAGACGTAAAGTACACCGACCATGATATCTACATAGGAAGAAACGTAAAAACGAACAGCTCGGAGCTTTACGCACGCTATATAAAACACAAATCCGAAAAGGTCAGAAAGAAGATTAACGGTTTAAAATCGGCAAGGATAAGAGATGAAGCACTTATATCGGTGGCAGAGCATGAGCTTGCCGTTTATGAAAAGGAGGTTGCTGATTATGAAGCTTAATGAAATAACAGAAGTCTTTGAAAGGGATTTTCCGACGGAGCTTGCATTTGACAGAGATAACGTCGGGCTTTTGGTCGGAAGCGGTGACAACGAAGTGAGAAAGTTGCTGTTTTCCTGCGATGTTGATGAAGGTGTGGTAAACGAAGCTGTCAAAATCGGTGCCGATACCATAATAAGCCACCATCCGCTTATGTTTCACCGAATCGGAAATTTGACTGAGTATGAGCCGGAGCAGAGGGCAATTCGATTAATGATAAAAAACGATATAAATCTGTACAGCGCACACACGAATCTTGATGCGGCATGCGGCGGTCTTAACGACTACATGGCATCGCTTCTGAATATGAGCGATACCAGCATCGTCGATGTCACATCCGTGACAGACGGAAGGAAGCACGGATTCGGAAGAGTGGGATTTTTGGAAAGCACACCGACGCTTACAGAGCTTATGCATACTGTAACCGAGGTGTTTAAGGCATACGGTCTGCGTTATGCCGGCGACTCGGATAAGCGTATAAGGAAAATCGCGGTAAATACCGGCGGTGGTGCCGATATTTTATACGATTGCATTAAGCTTGGCTGTGATGTGCTTATAACCGGCGATATCAAGTATAACGGCTATCGTGATGCCGTAGAACACGGAATGGCTGTGATAGATTTAATGCATTTTGACAGTGAAAAAATCGTAATGAATTTTTTTGAAAGTTATTTTTCAAAAAAATTCAGCGGAATAGAATATATCAAATCGGAAGCAAACAAAAATGCCGTAAAAACATATGTAAACAATGAATTTAAAGACCTTTAAATTAAAAAGTGGTTTTATTTGACATATAGGGGAATAATAGGTATAATAATATTATTCAAATTAATAAAAATGACAGATATACGGAGGAAAGAAAATGAGTGAAGAATGTACGCATGATTGCAGTTCATGCTCATCAAACTGCAGCTCACGTGCGCCGGAAAGCTTGCTTGAAAGCTTAAATCCCGCCAGCAGTGTTAAAAAGGTTATAGGAATAGTGAGCGGAAAGGGCGGCGTAGGTAAATCAATGGTAACCTCGATGCTGTCCGTGCTTATGAACAGAAAAGGCTACAATACGGCTATATTGGATGCCGATGTCACAGGCCCTTCGATACCGAAGGCATTCGGTCTTAACCAAAAGGCATATGCCGATAACCGCGGATTGATTCCCGTGCCGACAAAGACGGGGATAGATGTAATGAGTATAAATCTTCTGCTCGAAAACGAAACTGACCCGGTAGTTTGGCGCGGTCCTGTAATTGCCGGTACGGTAAAACAGTTTTGGACAGATGTTATTTGGGAAGATGTGGACTTTATGTTTGTGGATATGCCTCCCGGAACAGGTGACGTACCGCTGACAATCTTCCAGTCACTGCCCGTTGACGGTATAGTGATTGTTACCTCTCCTCAGGAGCTCGTGTCGATGATAGTTACAAAAGCCGTAAACATGGCAAATATGATGAACATACCGATCCTGGGAATTGTGGAAAACATGTCGTATTTTGAATGTGATGAGTGCAAAAAACGTCACTATATTTACGGTGAAAGCCACATTGATGAGATTGCGAAGGCTCATGATATAGATACCGTGTCTGCGATACCGATGGATTCCAAGCTTGCCGCAGGAACCGATACCGGATTAATAGAATTGTTCGATGGGAATTGGCTTGACGGCATGGCAGATAAGATAGAGAAATTGCTTTAAAGAGGGAAGAACAGTGACCAAGACAAATGCTATGCGCATGCTTGATAAAGCAAAAATTAATTATGAAGCCATAGAATACACTGTGGATGACAATGACTTGAGCGGAGTGACCATCGCGAAAAAAGCCGGTCTTGACTGCAGTATGGTGTTTAAGACACTTGTTGCAAAAGGTGACAAAACCGGAACTGTAGTTATGTGTATCCCGGTTGATAAGGAAATAGACCTTAAAAAAGCGGCTTCGGTAACCAAAAACAAAAAGCTTGAAATGGTTCACGTAAAAGACCTTTTGGCACTTACCGGATATATACGCGGCGGCTGTTCACCTATAGGTATGAAAAAGAAATTTCCGACTTTTATAGATGAATCCGCATTGAAATTTGAAAAAATAACCGTCAGTGCCGGTATGAAGGGTTGTCAGCTATTGCTTAACAGGAGTGAGCTTATAGAGTTCACCGACGCTTCGGTATGCAGTCTTACCGCGTAATATACGATAAAACATCGGTAGGTAAGAGAAAGATATATACAGATTGCAGAAAATATATTTTTATAAAAAGTCTTTTTGGAATATTTTTCACAACGAATAATGAAATTTTGGTTCTTTGCCAATAGTCGGAGCAAAATCGAATAATGAAATTTATACGGCGGCTGCGGATTTTATGCAGCCGTCTTTTTCGCAGCTTTTTTGATTCTGATTTGATTTGTAAGCTTTCAAAAAATCCCCTTGGCACGATTGTGCCAAGGGGAAAATAATTTTGATTATTCGTGGCTGTGGTCACCGCAGTGTTCGCAGCATCCGTCGCATTTAAGGACTTTTTTATCTATACCGTTATTGTCATAATAATTTTGAATAGCGGCACTTATGGCTTCCTCGGCGAGAACCGAGCAATGAACCTTTACCGGCGGCAGACCGTCAAGGGCTTCCATAACGGCTTTGTTAGTAAGGGAGAGGGCTTCATCTATCGTCTTTCCCTTTACCAGTTCGGTGGCCATACTGCTTGTAGCTACAGCAGCTCCGCAGCCGAAGGTTTTAAATTTAACATCCTTTATGATATCATCCTCGATTTTCATGTACATTTTCATTATATCGCCGCATTTAGCATTTCCCACTTCGCCTACGGCATTGGCATCGGGGATTTCTCCCATGTTTCTCGGATTTTTAAAATGATCCATTACTTTTTCCGAATACATAATTATTTATCTCCTTCCACACCTTCAAAGAGAGGTGACATTTTTCTGAGCTTATCGACTGTTTCGGTAAGTGTTTTTATCAAAAAGTCGGCTTCTTCGTATGTGTTTTCTTCGCCTATGGTAACTCTGAGCGAACCATGGGCTGTCGCATGGTCAAGACCTATTGCCAAAAGTACGTGTGACGGGTCAAGTGAGCCCGATGTGCATGCCGAACCCGAGGAGGCGGCTATATTGTTAATATCAAGCCACAGGAGCATTGATTCTCCTTCGATGTACTCAAATGAGAAATTGACATTTCCCGGCAGTCGGTACTTGCGGTGTCCGTTTAAACGGCAATAAGGTATGCTTGCTTCGATTTTTTCTATGATATAATCTCTCATAGCCGAAATCTTATTATCCTTCTCATCTATGGCTTTAGTGGCAAGCTCCAGAGCTGTAGCCAAGCCTATGATTCCCGGCAGATTCTCGGTGCCGGCTCTTTTGCCGCGCTCCTGTGCTCCGCCCTCGATAAGGTTTTCAATGCGTACGCCCTGCCTTACATAAAGCGCACCCACGCCCTTCGGACCGTTGAACTTGTGTGCCGACATTGACATCATATCGACATTTAATTCCTGGAGGTCTATCGGCACTGCGCCGACAGCCTGAACCGCATCGGTATGGAAAAGAATCTTGTGTTCTTTTGCGACTTCGGCGATTTCTTTAATCGGTTCGATTGTACCGATTTCGTTATTTGCAAACATTATCGTGATTAAAACGGTAGTGTCCTTTATGGCAGCCTTCACATCCTCAACGGATACTCTGCCGTATTCGTCAACGGGAAGGTAAGTAACCTCAAAGCCTTCTTTTTCAAGTGCCTTGCAGGTGTGGAGCACGGCGTGGTGCTCGATTACCGAGGTGATGATGTGATTGCCCTTGGCTTTATTCGCATGAGCTGCGCCTTTTATTGCCCAGTTGTCCGCTTCGGAACCTGAGCCCGTAAAAAATATCTCATTGGGTTTACAGTTGAGTATACCGGCAACCTTTGCCCTTGCTTCGTCAAGTGCTGCGTGGCATTTCTGTCCGAGCTGATACACCGTGGAGGCGTTGCCGTAATTATCGGTAAAATACGGAAGCATCGCCTTTAAAACCTCGTCCTTAACAGGTGTAGTTGCGGCATGGTCAAAATAAATAAATTTGTCCATTAATATGTTCCTTCTTTCTGATTGTGCTTGCAGATGACAAACCGAGCATACACTCATGGTTTATCACACTGAATATATATAAATTAACGGATAATATAAAACAGACGGTATGCAGGCTAGGTATATTTTAGCCGTGCATGTAGATTTTTGTATTATACGGTTAATTTTAAGCGTTTATATATCCGATGTCATCGGATAATGTGCTCTTTTGAGCTGCATTTACTGCCAGTCGGTCGCATCTTTCGTTTTCGGGGTGACCGTGGTGCCCCTTTACCCATATAAATTCCGTGTCGTGCTTTTCAAGCTGGCTCAGCAGCCGTACAAGCAAGTCGACATTTTTAGCACTTTCGCTTTTGTTTCGCTTCCAATTATTGGCTTTCCATTTTTTAATCCAGCCGAGGTTTACCGAGTCCACCAAGTATTTTGAATCGCTGTACAGAGTTACTTTGCAGGGCTCTTTAAGCATTTCCAATGATTTAATCGCCGCCAGAAGCTCCATGCGGTTATTGGTGGTGCATTTAAATCCCTCGGATATTTCTTTTTCAAAACCGTTATATTTTAATATGGCTCCGTAGCCGCCCTTTCCGGGGTTTCCGCTGCAGGCACCGTCGGTGTATATTTCTACGGATTTCATGCTTCTTCTCCGTCTTCTTTTTCTGCTTGCTGCGTTATCATTGTTTTATCAATTGCGGGATATACGCAGAAAACGGTGATAAATCCCAAAAGTGAAAATGCTATTATAAATATCAGCAAAAAGCTTATTGCGGGATTAAGCATCAGCAGACCGAATATTACAGCTACGCATATAACGGTCACAAAAATGTTCATGGGGAGCTTTGCTATTGCAAAGAGCACGGCATTTTTGTATATTTGCGATAATTTGAGGTCAAATGTCACAATCATGGTGTTAATATAAAACTGCATCCATATAAAGATAAAGGTCAGCAGCATAATAAGCATCGCAAGTATCTGTCCGAGCTGTCCCTTAAAGCTGTACAGATAAGTGACAAATGCGGTATACAGCAGAAAATATACAACGAGCTGTACCGCTCCGTGGATTACCGATTTTTTATAATTGAGCTTTGCATGCTTGAACATATCTCGTATGAGCCATGCATGTTCTCTTCTTTGCATGTTGCGCAGAACGAAGGTAAAGCCGGCTGT
This sequence comes from uncultured Oscillospiraceae bacterium, assembly GCA_964423705.1. GTDB lineage: Bacteria > Bacillota > Clostridia > UMGS1810 > UMGS1810 > CAKSIN01. The sequence goes on along the minus strand of CAYRGA010000011.1, from coordinate 359 downwards.
CATGGGGAATGATGTGAAAATCGACAGCACAAGGCATATCAAGCCTACGACATCCCCGGTAAAGGTAAATGGAAATTGACGAAAGTTTATCGACAGAAAAATTCCCACCATTAGCGGCAGCATGGTAATCGCATAAACAAAATTAATTGTTATTAAGTTGGTGAGCTTTGAAAAAAACAGCTCAAAAAACAGAAAAAATCTGTTTTTCTCCGGAGCATCCTTTTCGATTCCGGGACCGGGTTTTGAATAGTTAGGTGTGAAAAATCCCATAAATTTATTTCGTATAATGCAAGTGCAATATACATATCCTTTCTGAAAAATCATTGTGCTATGCAGGTTAGTCCGGTATAACTATGTAC
>CAYRGA010000010.1:0-28098 GCA_964423705.1 uncultured Oscillospiraceae bacterium | reverse complement strand
GGATATGATTTGATGATTAAGAGTATGACCGGCTACGGAAGAGCCGAAAAGCTTTATGACGATTGCAGGGTATCTGTGGAGATAAAAAGCGTAAATAACAGATATTTGGATTGCGGAATAAAGGTTTATAAGCAGTATTCGTTTGTTGAAGAAGCAGTCCGAGAATGTATCTCCAAGGGGCTGAGCCGCGGAAAGGTGGATGTTTTCATTCAGATTGATGTGAATGAAAACGAAGGCGAAGTCATAACCGTAAATTCGGAAATCGCTGGCGGTTATTATAATGCACTTAAAACAATAGGCGAGGAACTCGGCATTGAAAATGATGTGACAGTGTCCACACTTTCGCGTTTTCAGGATATATTTAATATAGAAAAGCCGGAGCAGGATAAGGAAAAGATAATATCATATGCAGCTGAAACGGCAGCTCTTGCTCTGGAGGATATATCACTTAACCGTGCGGGAGAGGGCAAAAGACTTTATGCATTTTTCACGGAGTGTATCGACGGAATCGGCGATATACTGGAGGTGATAAAGGGTCGTTCGCAGCAGACAGTCGATGAATACAAAGCCAATATGAGGGAAAAGATAGAAGAAACCTTAAAGGGTATAGATTATGATGAAGGCCGCCTTCTTACAGAGGTGGCGATATTTGCCGATAAGGTAAACATTACCGAGGAGCTTGTACGCTTTGAAAGTCACCTTAAGGAATTTAAGAAATTGCTTGAAAGCGATACCCCGGTCGGCAGGAAACTGGATTTTACCATTCAGGAGCTTAACAGAGAAGCGAATACCATGGGAAGTAAGTGCAATGATTTCATCATAGGCAAGGCAGTGGTTGACTTAAAATCAGAGCTTGAAAAGCTCCGCGAGCAGGTGCAGAATATCGAATAGGGGGGAATACAGATGAAGTTAATTAACATTGGATTCGGTAATATCGTTTCCGCAGACAGGCTAATCGCCATAGTCAGCCCCGAATCTGCGCCGATTAAGCGTATGATTCAGGAGGCGCGCGAAAAGGGTATGCTGATCGATGCCAGTTTCGGAAGACGTACCAGAAGCGTTATAATTACAGACAGCGATCATGTGATACTTTCAGCCATACAGACAGAAACCGTGGCAGGACGTCTTGGCAGAGATGATTCAAATCTCACGGAGGATGATGCTGTATATGAATAAAAAAGGCAGTCTTATAATCGTGTCGGGACCGTCGGGAAGCGGTAAAGGAACGATTATGGACGAATATTTCAAAAAGTACAAAAATGATAACACCTTTCTTTCCGTATCTGCCACAACGAGGAAACCGCGCCCGGGAGAAACCGAAGGCGTGAATTACTATTATAAAACGAGGGAAGAATTTGAATATATGATACAAAACGACGGCCTTGTTGAATGGGCTGAATTTTGCGGGAATTACTACGGTACACCGAAGCAAGCTGTACTGGATATGCTCAAATGCGGTAAAAACGTTATTTTGGAAATAGAAGTTCAGGGTGCTATGAATGTAAAGAAAAGCTTCAAGGATGCCGCATGTGTCTTTGTGCTTCCGCCGTCGTTTGAGGAGCTTAAAAACAGACTGATTTCCAGGAATACCGAATCCGAGGAGGTCATAGACAGCCGAATCAACCGCGCACGAGAGGAAGTGCTTGTTATTGACAATTATGATTACATACTTGTCAATGATGAATTGGAGGCAGCGGTTGAGAAGTTCCGCTCAATCGTTATCGCAGAGGGACAAAAGGTAAATAATAATTTAAATACTATTAAAGAGGTGTGTGGAATATGTTAAGACCATCAGCAAGTGATTTAATGAAAGCAAAGAAGATAGAAAGCAAGTATACTCTTGTTATAGCTACCGCTAAACGAGCAAGGGAAATCTTGGCTACGGGTGTGACCTTTACCGAGTGCAAGTCGGATAAACCCGTAAGCGTGGCAGTACACGAAATCGCAGAAAATAAGGTTACCTTAAAGACCCATAAGTCTGGAGAAATTTCTGACGACGAAACCATCATGAACAGTATTCTTGAAAACAGTGTGTTTGCGGATAAAGAGGTTATGTTGGATGAGAACGCTTAATGGAGCAAACATAGCGGTCGGTGTTACAGGGTGCATTGCCGCATATAAGTCGGCGGAGGTGGTAAGCCGCCTAAAAAAGCTGGGTGCCGATGTTAAGGTCGTCATGACGAGGTCGGCGTGTGAGTTTGTGGCTCCGCTCACCTTCGGTACACTTTCAAAAAACAAGGTTATCACAGATATGTTTGATATGCCGGAATATACCGAGGTTGAGCATATCTCACTGGCGGAATGGGCGGATTTGTTTTTGGTATGCCCGGCTACCGCCAATATAATAGGCAAGGTCGCATCGGGCATAGCAGATGATTTTCTGTCCACGACGATAATGGCATCCAAGGTGCCTGTAATATTCGCGGCGGCGATGAACACCAATATGTACGAAAATCCCATTGTCATGGCAAATATCGAAAAGCTTAAGGCTTACGGATATTATTTTATCGAGCCCGACGAGGGAAGGCTGGCATGCGGAACAAGCGGCAAGGGCAGGTTGGCAGAGTATGATAAAATAATCGATGCGGTTATGTATCATGCCTGCAAAAATAAGGACTTGAAAAATAAGAAGGTTCTTGTCACAGCTGGTCCCACCACGGAGGCGATAGACCCCGTGCGCTATATAACAAATCATTCCAGCGGAAAAATGGGCTATGAAATAGCCAAAGCCGCTTGTATAAGAGGTGCCGAGGTTACGCTGATATCGGGTCCCGTATGTATAAAGCCGTACAGCGGTGTAAGCGTTGTAAATGTAAGTTCCGCGGTGGAAATGCATGATGCGGTTATGGAAAATGCCGCTTCGTACGATGTCATAATCAAAGCGGCGGCAGTAGCGGATTACAGACCGTCATCCGTTGCCGAAAATAAAATCAAAAAGGGCGGCTCAATGAGCATCGAGCTTTCCGATAATCCCGATATATTAAAAGAACTCGGAGAACGGAAGGGCAGCACCGTATTGGTCGGCTTTTGCATGGAAACGGAGAATTTGCTGGAAAACGCCGAGAAAAAGCTTAAAGCAAAGAATCTGGATTTTATAGTTGCAAACAGCCTTACGACAGAGGGTGCCGGTTTTAAATCTGATACGAATGTCGTGACGATAGCCGATAAGCACGGCGATATCACTTCGTATGACCTTATGGGTAAGGACGAGGTGGCTGATATTATTCTTGACAAATGTGTCAAAATTTTAAATCAAAAGAACTGATATTAATAAAAATATGGGTTAGGGCATTGCCCTGCCCGAATTTGTGCATTATGGCAATGTGCGTTGTGGGATAAATGTGCTTTGCAAATAAAACGGGAGGAAGGTAAAGTGATAGCTGAGGTTGTATTAAATAACAATTCAAAAGCAACGGATAAGCTCTATCACTATATTATTCCGCAGCATTTATCCGATACGGTTAAGGTTGGCGTGAGGGTAATAGTTCCCTTCGGATTCGGAAACAAGACCTCGGAGGCATATGTTATTTCCGTGATAGAAAAATCCGAATTTGATCAACTTAAAGAGATAAGAAGTGTTATAGATACTTACTCATATTTCGATGAAAAAACGGTTGAACTTGTCCGCTTTATGAATCACAGATATTTTTGCGGATACATAGCCGCGATTCATGCCGTTGTGCCGTCCGGTGTTGGCATGAATATCAAAAAGCTCGTTTCGCGCTGCGAAAATATCGATGATGCTGCCAAAAAGTATTTGGCACATTCCCTGTCGGCGGCGAAGCTTTATGACTGCTTGAAGGACGGCGCGGTATATCTGGATGAGTTGTCCGATGCTTCGGGATTAAAAAACATCGGAACTGTTCTTTCCGCAATGCAGAAAAGGAAAATCGTGTATGTGGAGGAACGGTGCATCGAGGGTATAAAGGATACCATGGTTACGATGGTATCGCTTGAAATCAGTATTTCGGAAGCTTTGGAGATTGCGGATGCCATCGGCAGACGTGCTCCCGCAAGAGCACGGTGCCTGGAGATACTCTGTGATGAAAATACTCTGCCGCTGTCACTGCTTTTAGAGTATGCACAAACCGATAAAAGCGTGGTGAAGGCACTTGAAGTCAAGGGGTATGTGCGTATTTACCGAGAACTGTCGAGAGAGGATTTGTATAATGCCGATTACGAGAGCAGATATGAACGTCATGTGCTTAATGATGAACAAAAAAATGTGATTGATACAGTATATGAAAGTATAAAAAAATCCGAAAAGCGTACTTATTTACTGAGGGGCGTGACCGGCAGCGGTAAAACCGAGGTGTACTTGAATCTTATAGAAAAGACCATAGCACTTAAAAAACAGGCGGTTTTCCTTGTGCCGGAAATCAGCCTTACACCTCAGATGGTGGGGCAGGTCATGGCGCGTTTCGGAGATAATGTGGCTGTGTTCCACAGCTCACTTACGGTAAAACAGCGTTTTGAGCAGTGGAAGAGGATAAAGGACGGCGAAGCCGACATTGTGGTCGGTGCGAGAAGTGCCGTTTTTGCACCGTTTAAAAATCCCGGTTTGTTTATAATAGATGAAGAACACGAAAACACTTATAAATCCGAAATGACACCGAAGTACAGCACCTGTGAAATAGCGAAATTCCGCGCAAGGCAGTATTCGTCTGTGGTACTTCTGGCGAGTGCGACACCGCTTATAGAGAGCACCTACCGCGCGGATATGGGTAAGTATGTTCCGCTCAGGATAGATAAAAGGGTTCATAATCAAGCCTTGCCCGAAACGGAAATCATAGATATGCGCAAGGAGCTCAGCGAAGGAAATATGAATATTTTCAGTATGCGCCTTGCTGAAGAAATGGCTCTTAATTTTGAAAATAACAAGCAGACGATACTATTTTTGAACAGACGCGGCTTTTCGAGCTTTGTTTCGTGCAGAAGCTGCGGATATGTGGTGGATTGTCCGAACTGCAATGTTTCACTGACGTATCACAAATCGATTAATAAAATGGTATGTCATTACTGTGACTATATGACTGCCATTCCGAAACTGTGCCCATCCTGCGGCGGTAAATATATAAAGTATTTCGGCGTAGGAACTCAGCGTGTCGCGGACGAAGCACAGAAACTGCTCCCGAACGCGAGGATTATACGCATGGATGCGGATACCACCTCAAAAAGGACGGGGCATGAGCAGCTTTTGAATAAATTCAGAAATCATGAAGCCGATATATTGGTCGGCACGCAGATGATTACCAAGGGTCTTGATTTTGAAAATGTGACATTGGTGGGAATTGTGGCGGCGGACATGAGCTTGAATATGGATGATTACCGAGCGGCAGAACGTACCTTTGACTTGATAACGCAGGTATCGGGAAGAGCCGGGAGGGGTAAATATCCCGGAAAAGCCATAATCCAAACCTATAATCCCGAAGATGAAACGATTATAAGTGCAGCAAAGCAGAATTATGATGAATTTTATCACGATGAAATCGAGCTCAGACACATTTTAATGTACCCTCCGTTTTGTGAATTTATAAATTTCGTGTTTGTGTCGGAGGATAAAAATAAGGCGCTTAACACCGCAACGCGTTTTTATAACGAGCTTAAAACCGAAGAGGTCGGTGCCGATGCTAACTTTTATAAGGTTTGCGAGGCCCCTTTGTTCAGAATTAATAATAAATATAGGTACAGATTTTTGCTAAAGTGCCGTTATTCGGCTTCTCTGTACAACCGTATCGGGGAATTGTATAATAAATATTTACTGCAAAAAAACAATTCTCAGATAATAATAGATGTTAATCCATCAAATATGTATTGAAAGGTGAGTTTATATGGCAATCAGAAATATTCGTAAAATCGGCGATGATGTATTAAGAAAAAAATGCCGTTTTGTAGATAAAATCGACGAAAGGATTCATCAGCTGCTTGATGATATGGCGGAAACCATGTACCAAGCTCAGGGTGTCGGTCTTGCCGCACCGCAGATAGGTATACTTAAAAGATTGGTGGTTATCGATGTCGGAGATGGCTTGATAGAGCTTATAAACCCCGAGATTGTGAGCTTCGAGGGAAGCGAAAAGGATGTTGAGGGCTGCCTCAGTGTCCCCGGTAAATACGGCTATGTCGTACGCCCGGAAACCGTAACGGTTACAGCTCTTGACAGAAACGGCGAGAAGGTGACATACCATGCGGATGGTATGCTTAAAAAGGCCTTTTGCCACGAGATAGACCATCTTGACGGCATACTTTATGTTGACAAGGTTACCGAGTATATGGATATTGAGGAATAAATGACTATGAAGATAATGTTTATGGGTACACCGGAGTTTGCATGTGTATCGCTCAGAGAGCTTGTGAATAACGGTTATAATGTTACAAGTGTGGTGACTACCGAGGATAAGCCGCGAGGACGCGGCCACAAGATGACACCGCCCGAGGTATATGCGGAGGCGCAGAGTCTCGGTATAGAGAATATATACCAGCCGATTAATTTGAAAAAGGAAAATTTTGAAGAAATTTTAAATAATGAAAGTCCCGATTTGATAGCGGTCGTAGCGTACGGAAAGCTGCTGCCCGAATATGTTATAAATTTCCCGAAATACGGCTGCATTAATGTGCATGGCTCACTTTTGCCGAAATACCGCGGAGCGGCACCTATGCAGTGGAGCCTTATAGACGGTGAGAAGGAAACGGGTATCACCACTATGTATATGGATAAGGGGCTTGACACCGGAGATATGCTTTTAAAGGACGTATTGCCGCTTACAGATGAGGATGATTTCGGAACGGTGCACGATAAGCTGGCTTTAATGGGAGCACGGCTTTTGTGCGAAACGATAGACAGGGCGGTTAAAGGTGACCTTGTGAGGATTCCTCAGGGCGACATGACCACCCACTATGCACATATGATTACACGTGAAATGACAAAGATAAATTGGAGTTGCACCGCACGGGAGATATTTAATCTTGTCCGCGGACTTTCGCCTTTCCCGAAGGCGTACTGCACTTTAAACGGCAAACCGTTGAAAATACTTAAAACCGCGGCTTCGGATAAGGTAAGCGATTGTGCATGCGGGACGATATGTGCAGTAAGCGGCGATTCCTTCGACGTGTGCTGCGGAGACGGAAGTGTTTTGAAGGTTTTTGAAATACAGCCTGACGGAAAAAGAGTTATGACTGTATCGGATTATCTGAAGGGAAACAAGCTTGAATCGGGAACGGTTTTGGAATAGACGGAGAGTAATATGACGGTAAATCCACGAAAAACGGCGGCAGATATAGTTTATAATGTGCTTAAAGGCAGTAACTTGAGCGATGAGCTTGAAAAAATGCGTGCCGAAAGCCGTATGGCAGAGCTTGATGTCCGATTTACGGCTGAAATTGTAAATGGGGTATTGAGGAAGATGGAGTTTATAGACTGCGCTGTATCCAATGCTTCAAATATAAAAATGAATAAAATATCGCCATATGCTTTGGCGGTAATCCGCTGCGGCACTTATCAGATACTTTTTATGGATAAAGTGCCTGACAGTGCGGCAGTCAATGAGAGCGTCAAGCTTATAAGAAAAGCGAATAATCCGCGGCTTGGCGGCTTTGTAAATGCGGTTTTGCGCACCGTGGCAAAAAACGGAATGAATATACCTTTTCCGACCGACAAGATTGAAAATATGAGTGTGCGCTATTCCTGCCCGAAATGGATAACGCAGCTTTTATGCGACAATTCGGGAGATGAAGCGGAATTGCTATTGAAGGCAATGGGTGAAAAACCGCTCACCTATATTCGGACAAACAAGCTGAAAACCACAGCTGATGAGTTGACTTCCTTGCTGAAAAAACGCGGCTGGGAGTGCGAAAGATATTTTTCGGATTTGTTTTCGGAGCTTGATACACTCATAAAAGCATCAAGGATTGAAGGCTTGACCGAAATAGAGGAATTTAAAAACGGTATGTTTTATGTTCAGGATGCCGCGGCATCTTATGCCGCATATGTGCTCGCACCTAAGGAGGGCAATACCGTTATCGATATGTGCGCCGCACCGGGCGGAAAGACAACGCATATTTCGGAGCTTATGAATAACACGGGCAGAGTTTATGCCTTCGATATATATGACAGAAAAATAGACAGAATAAATGAAAATGCCAAGCGGCTCGGTATAACGAATATAATTTCCGAAAAAAGGGATGCAGCTGTGTATGAGCCGCGTTTTAAGGAATCCGCCGACAGAATTTTGGTTGATTCGCCGTGTTCGGGCTTGGGAATTATACGCAAAAAGCCCGATATCAAGTATCAGCGCAAACCGGAGGACATAAAGGAGCTTTCACAGCTGTCACTTAAAATTTTGCTGAATGCCGCCGAGTATCTGAAAAAGGGCGGCAGAATGGTTTTTTCCACATGTACGCTCGCACATGAAGAAAATTGCGGAGTGCTTTTTGAGTTTTTAAAAAGACGAAGTGATTTTAAATTGAAGAAAATTCCGTGCAGCAGAAGCAATGAAGGCTACATCACACTTTATCCGCATACGGACGGATGCGACGGATTTTTTATAAGCTTGCTTGAAAAGGAATAGACTATGGTTAATTTAAAGGATTTGACGTTTGAAGAATTAAAGAATTTTTTGGTTGAACAGGGCGAAAAGCCGTTTCGCGCATCACAGATTTTCGCTTGGCTTCACAGGGGTGTTTCCTCCTTTGACGAAATGACGGATTTGTCTGTTGATTTGCGTAAAAGGCTGGCAGAGGTAAGCTGCGTGAGTACGCTGAAGATAGCGGCGAAGCTTGAATCTAAAATCGATGAAACAAAGAAGTATTTGTTCGAGCTTGAGGACGGAAACAAGGTCGAAAGCGTGGTAATGTATTATAAGCATGGGATAACGATTTGCATTTCGTGTCAGGTGGGATGCAGAATGGGCTGTAAATTCTGCGCTTCCACAATCGGCGGTCTTGTGCGTAGCCTCACCCCGGGAGAAATGCTTGACCAGATTCTGTTTGCTCAAAAGGATATAGGCGACAGAATATCAAATATAGTTATGATGGGCATAGGCGAACCGCTTGACAACTTTGACAATGTAATCAAGTTTTTGGAAAATGTCAATAATCCGAAGGGATTAAATATAGGCTATAGGCACATATCGCTCTCAACATGCGGACTGGTGCCGAACATCGAAAGGCTCAGACAGGCTGATATACCGATTACACTCAGTGTATCGCTTCATGCGCCGACCGATGAGATACGAAATGAGATAATGCCGGTAAACAAGGCATACAATATAAGCGAGCTTTTGGGAATGTGCCGCAGATACTCGGAATACACCAAGCGACGGATAAGCTTTGAATATGCGATAATCGATGGTGTGAATGACAGTCCGCGGTGCGCTCAGAAGCTTGCCGCACAGCTTAAAAGCATGCTGTGTCACGTGAATATCATACCGGTAAATAATGTTGAGGAAAATAATTTTCGCAAGCCTTCACCGACCAAAATACGCCGATTTATAAGCGTTTTGGAGCAAAACGGCATCACGGCGACGGTGCGTAGGGAGCTTGGAAGCGATATAAGCGCATCTTGCGGACAGCTCAGAAGAAATTCGGTTATTAAGGAGGAGTTCAGATGACAATATCATACTATACGGACGTCGGACGTATGCGCAAGGAAAATCAGGATTCTGTTTTTGCGGAGCAAATCAATGATAATACCTTTTTGCTTATTGTCGCAGACGGTATGGGCGGACATAACGGCGGAAAGACAGCCAGCTCAACGGCTATCTCTGTAATTTCAAAGCATATTAAAGAGAAGTGTGCCAAGCCCTTTAATGATGACGAAGCAAAGCACATGGTTATGGATTCCATATCAAAGGCGAATATGGAAATATACTGTCAAGCCTTCGGCAATGAAAAATTAAAGGATATGGGCACCACGGCAGTGGTTGCGCTTATAACCGAAAAGAAGCTGTATACAGCAAATGTCGGTGACAGCCGACTGTACATCCTGTCCAAGGGAAAATTCAAGCAGATAACCACAGACCATTCATATGTGGAAACCTTGGTGGCAAGGGGACTTATCACACCTGTAGAGGCTAAAACACATCCGCAGAAAAACATAATAACCAGAGCAGTCGGAACGGATTCCTTTGTGGATATTGATTTGTTTGAAAATTCACTTTGCGATGATGATGTCGTACTGATATGCTCGGACGGATTGCACACTATGGTGAGTGATGAGGATATAGTTAGTATTCTTAATGACGATATAAGCACTGCTTCACAGAAGCTCGTTTCCCTGGCGAATGCCAACGGCGGACGGGATAACATATCTGTGATAGCTGTTAAAATAAATTAGCGAGGTGACCGAAATGATAGGGACTATACTCAGCGGCAGATATGAAATACTTGAAGAAATAGGAAAAGGCGGTATGGCGCACGTGTATAAGGCGCATTGCCGTTTGCTTAACCGTACCGTTGCGGTTAAGGTTTTAAGAAATGACCTTGAAGGCGGAGAGGAGTTTACGGAGCGTTTTAATATAGAGGCACAGTCGGCGGCAGGTCTTACTCATCCGAACATCGTTTCGATATATGATGTCGGTGAGGACAACGGACGTCACTATATTGTTATGGAGTACATCGAGGGTGTGACCTTGAAGGAGTATATAAAAGAGCACGGCAAGCTGTCGAATTTTGAGGCGGCATCGATTGCATCTCAGATATGCGGTGCGCTGGAAGCCGCTCATACCAAAAATATAGTACACCGTGATATTAAGCCGCACAATATAATGATTACAAATGATAACCTGGTGAAGGTTACCGATTTTGGCATCGCGCGTGCGAGCAGCGGTTCAACTCTCCAGGCAGGCGACAGCATACTGGGGTCGGTACACTATATATCTCCGGAGCAAGCACGCGGCGGATATGTGGATTGTAAATCGGATATATACTCACTCGGTATAGTCCTGTATGAGATGCTGACCGGAAGCGTACCGTTTGAAAGTGATTCACCGATTGCCGTGGCTATGAAGCACCTGGAGGAAAAGCCGAAAAATCCCTGTGAGCTTAACCCGGAGATACCGGAGGAGCTTCAGGAAATCATTCTTAAAGCCATGAGCAAGGAAACCCGAAACCGTTATCAAACCGTAGGTGCTATGAAAAGTGACCTTGAGGCGATAATGCCGCGCCTTAAAGTAAACGAAGATACAGAGGTAAGTGACGATACGAAGAAATTCACCCCGATTAATTCCGAGGCCGTTGAGAACTTTGAACGGGATGATGAGGAAATTGCGGAGAATGATAATAATTTGTATCAGATATCCGAAGTCGATGATGAGGAAGAGCAGAAGGGTTCTGTCGGGAATATGATATTTGCGGCGGTGCTTATAGCCTTTTTAATAGTCGGCGGTATCTCTGTCGGTGTGACGTATTTGCTTTATCCGGAGCTTCCGATATTTAATTTGTTTTCAAATTCCGATATAACTGTTCCGCAGTTTGTGGGTATGGATTATGATGCCGCAGAGGAGAAAGCCGAAAAAACCGGTTTGATTCTTGAAATCGGTGACCGTATAGAAAGCACCGATAAAATAAATACCGTGGTAAAACAAAATACCGCAAAGGGCAGAAAGGTAAAAAAAGGCGAAACAATAATTGTATATGTAAGCAGCGGCCCGGCAGATGTCGATTTTGAAGAATATATCGGTATGAAAGCTTCAAAGGCGGTTCCCAAGCTTGAAGCAAAGGGTTATACAGTAAGCCAAAAGAAAAAATCAGATACAGAAATTGCGAAGGATTGCATAATCAGCATAAAGCAAAACGGATCAAAGCTTACTGTGTATGTGAGCAAGGGATACGATGACATTGAGGTTGTTGTGCCGTATCTTGTAGGCAAAAAGCTTGATGTAGCCGAAAAAATGCTTGATGACAGCAAGCTCAGTGTCGGTGAAATCAAGTATGTGGAAAGCGATATTTACAATGCAGGAACCGTAATCAACCAGAGTATAGCCAGCGGAGAAACCGTCAATGCCAAAACGGCGATTGACCTTACGGTAGCGGGTACAACGAAGGATAATTCCAAAAAAGATGATGAAAACGAAAATGAGAATGTACAGCATACTCAGCCTTCGGATAAGGTGAGCAGCAGAACTCTTTCCATCGGTCTTCCGACAGACCGCAGCACAGTTCAGGTGAAGGTCGTTTCAAAGTCTGCGGATTCATCCGGAAGTGAAAAAACGGAATTTAATTCTACGGTTAATACCTCCGAAGCCGAGCTTGTACTGAAGGTGTCCGGCTCGGGTAAAGTGGAATATACCATATACTTTGACGGTAATCAGGTATCGACAAAAACAGTTGATTTTTCTAAATAAACGGAGTATGTATGATAAAAGGAACGATTTTAAAGGGAATAGGCGGATTTTATTATATCGACACCGAGGACGGAGTTATCGAGTGTAAGGCACGGGGAAGGTTCAGAAACAAAAAGCTTTCCCCTTGTGTCGGCGACAGGGTTGAGATATCGGAAGCGGCAGAGGGCAAGGGAAGCATAGATAAGATATATGAGAGAAAAAATTGCTTTATACGCCCGCCCGTTTCAAATATCGATGCCTTGATTATAGTGGCATCGGTACAGAATCCATCTCCGGATTTGACTTTTATAGATAAAATGATAATTATAGCCGAGAAAAACGGTGTCGATGTGAAGATATGCTTTAATAAATTTGATTTGGACGACGGCAGTGTGAATGAATTGGTGCAGCTGTACAGAAATGCGGGGTATTTCGCATTTACCACAAGTACGGTGGAAAACATCGGTATAGACATAGTTCGTACCATGCTTAAGGACAAGATAACCGCATTTGCGGGATTTTCCGGAGTGGGTAAATCAAGTCTGCTAAATGCTGTGATAGGTAATGAGCATATGGAAACAGGCGATGTGAGCAGCCGTTTAAGACGCGGAAAGCACACGACAAGGCATGTGGAGCTTGTGGAATACGGCGGCGGCTACGTCGTTGATACACCGGGATTTAGCATGCTGGACATTCCGAACGATATAACGAAGGATACCCTTAAGGACTATTTTTCGGAATTTGATGATTATGAATCGGACTGCAAATTCAGAGGTTGCCACCACATAGCCGACAAAAATGTGTGCGCGGTGTGCCGCGCAGTTGATGAAGGGAAAATAGCTGCCTCCCGTTATGAGAATTACAAAAATTTTTATAAGATGATTGCATCGAGAAAGGAATGGTAATAATGATAAAGGTATCCCCATCTATACTTTCGGCGGATTTTGCCAATCTGGAAAGAGATATAAAGCTGGTCGAAAAGGCAGGAGTACCGTATTTACATATTGATGTCATGGACGGGCATTTTGTGCCGAACATAACCTTCGGACCGGCGATGGTATCTGCCATAAAAAAAGTTACAGACCTTGTGCTGGATGTACACTTGATGATAGAAAATCCCGAGAAATACGCCGCAGCGTTTCTTGATGCGGGAGCGGATATACTTACAGTCCATTGTGAGTGCAAGCCGGATTTTGATTATATATACAATGAGGTTAAAAAGCGCGGCAAAAAAATCGCCGTAGCTGTAAATCCGCCCACGGATTTGGAAACATTTCTGCCTTATTGTGACAAGATAGACATGGCGTTGGTCATGAGTGTAAATCCCGGTTTCGGAGCTCAGAAACTCATAGAGTCAAGCATTGACAAAATACGAAGCTTAAGGGATAAATACCCAGATATGGAAATAGAGGTTGACGGTGGCATAAAGCTTGACAACGCAGACAAGGTTATCGACGCCGGAGCCGATGTGATAGTCGCAGGTTCTGCCATTTTCGGTGCTGATGATGTTACAAAGGCTGCTGCGGATTTTGTGAATAAATGCAACGCATGTAAGTGAGGTGCGCAGCATGGGCAGAGCGGTAATAATTTCAGGCGGAGAAATCGCCGATTACAGCTTGACGGCGGAATGGATAGATGAAAGTGACTGTATAATCTGCGCCGACAGTGGTATTGTTCATTGTAATAAAATGAATTTAAAAGCGGATATATGGGTGGGAGATTTTGATTCCTGCAAATTTTCGGAATATGCAGACTGCAGAGCGGCACAGGGAAGTGAGATTATAAAGCTCATTCCCGAAAAAAACGATACCGATACGGAGTTTGCCTGCATGTATGCATATGAAAAGGGCTTTGGTGAGCTTTTGCTCATAGGCGGGGGCGGTACTCGTGCCGACCACAGTCTTTCAAATGTTTTTCTGCTTGAAAAAATGCTGGATTTGTCGGTAAAAATGGTGATAGCGGATGAACATAACCGTATACACATAGTGAGAAATTCTTCGATTCGGATTCAAAAAAGTCGATTTAAGTATGTTTCGATAATTCCGATAAGCCGTGTTTTAAACGGAGTGAGTAACAGCGGATTTAAGTATCCGCTACACGATGAAGCCCTGTACCGCTGTGAATCGCGCGGTGTAAGCAATGAGCTTTTGGAGGAATACGGCGAAATAACAGTGAAAGACGGAACAGCACTTGTGACTGAGTCCGTGGATTAAGGTGACATTATGAAGGAAAAAATATATACCATACCCATAAATGAAGCATTTGACATGCATACCGAGTGTGCTGTCTGCACCTTTTTGGAAAAGGAGGAGCGGGAGCGCATAGAGTACACTCTGGGTGCGAGCATGATGGAGCCCGATGTCAGATGTGAAACAAATGCAAAGGGCTTTTGCAATGCACATTCACAGATGCTTTATGACTTTGGAAACAGACTGAGCTATGCGCTGGTGCTTGAAACGCGGCTGGATTACCTGGAAAAGGAGCTTGATAAAATCGGCAGTGAGATAAATAAGCACATGCCGAAGAAGCTTTCTTTCGGAAAAACCGAATTGAAAAAGGCTGTCACAAACGGAAGTGCGGAATTTGCAAAGACGGTCAGCTGCTGTGCACTGTGTGAAAGACTGGCAAAGGTAACAAATGATTTTGTGGATAACATTCTTTACCTTTGCAGGACAAATGAAGAATTTAACGAGAAGTTCTTTTCTTCAAAGGGCTTTTGCGTTAGGCATTTTGAGCTTTTGCTTGAAAAATCCGCCGAGCATTTCAACGATGCTCAATTAAGCGAATTTGTAAAGAAACTTTTTAAACTGGAAATCGATAATATATCGAGAGTTAAAGAGGATGTCAACTGGTTTACCAAAAAATTTGACTACAGATATGCAAATGAGGATTGGAAAAATTCGCGCGATGCTGTGAAACGCGGATGTGAAAAAACCTCTATGTATATCTCGTCAACATGATTTTAAAAATTAAATTCAAAGTTTTAAATAAGATGCAGATTGTGTGCATCTTATTTTTGTGGTACTAAATCGGTTGATGTTATTGAAATTTTTTGAATATTGCCGCTGTTTTCAGAATAAATACACTGTATAGGGGTGAATAACTATGTTTTTAATGTTAAATGTACGGCGTATTTTAAAGGCGGTTATATTGTGTGCGGTTATCGGTGCGGTGATTTGGTTTATGGTTCATACTTTTTCCGGTCGTGAAACAGCAAGTCTGCCGATTAACAAAAAGATAATTGTAATAGATGCGGGGCACGGTACGCCTGACGGCGGAGCGGTGTCGGAAAGCGGAACTGCCGAAAAGGATATTAATCTCGACGTTGCAAACAGACTCTGTGCACTTTTGGAAAAAACAGGTGCATATGTGATAATGACACGCTTGGATGACAATGCCGTGGCTGATGATCTGAATGCCAAAATCAGAGATATAAAGCGCAGTGACCTTAAAAATCGGCGTGACATACGCGACAACAGTGATGCGGATTTATTTGTAAGTATTCATATGAATAAATTTGAAAAGTCGCAGTATTACGGAGCACAGGTGTTTTACAGCAAAACTCCCGCGGAAAGCAAAAAGCTAGCCGACAGTATACAGGGCGAGCTTATCGCTCTGGCAGACCCGTCGAATATGCGTGTACCGAAGGAAGCGGACGGAATATATATTTTGAAAAAAAGTCAAATACCGTCTGTACTGGTTGAGTGCGGCTTTATGTCGAATCCCGAGGAGGCACGCAAGCTTGAAACGGACAAATACCGCGATACTCTCGCATGGGCGGTGTATTGCGGTATTGTAAAATATCTTGAATAAGAAAAATTATGCTATTATACCCAAATGCTCAAGCAGAATTTTTAGACCTAAAACGATAAGGATAACTCCTCCTGCAATCTGAGCCTTGTTTTCGTATTTTCTGCCGAATACATTGCCGACCTTAACTCCCATTGCGGAGAGTATAAATGTGGCAATTCCTATAAAAGTCACGGCGTACAGTATGTTTACATCGGGAAGAAGTGCGAAGGTTATACCTACCGCAAGTGCATCAATGCTGGTGGCAATTGCCAAAATGAGCATGGTTTTAAATGCAAAAGAGGCATCGGCAGTGGATTCTTCGTCGTTTGAAATGCCCTCCTTAAGCATATTTCCGCCTATTATACATAGCAGTATAAAAGCGACCCAGTGGTCGAAAGAGGTTATGTAGCCTTCAAAAGCAGAGCCCAATATGTATCCGACAGTTGGCATAAGCGCCTGAAATCCGCCGAACCACGCTCCGGCGATAAGACAGTGTCTGAGCTTCAGCTTTTTAACCGAAAGACCCTTGCATATCGATACTGCAAAGGCATCCATAGATAGCCCCACAGCAAGTAAAAGTAATTCCAAAATTCCCATGTTATTCCTCCAAAAGTATATTTAAATGCAGTAAAAACGGTGTAATCGATACAAGATACACCGTTTGTTTTTTTGTTTATTCGGGTATTACAGTATATGTACCCTTTATAAGTATTATACCGTCAGTACTCATATGGATACCGCGTGAATCGTTCTTCGGTGAGAGCAAATGATGATTTGGCGGTACAGCCAAGCCGTTTTGCAAATCAATGCCGTCTGTCAAATCGGCAACGCCGCCGTTTTCCGTAGCGACGATTGTTCCCGAGCCCATACGCAGTACAAATTCCGTTCCTTCGCTTCCAATTATCTTTTGTCCGGCTTTAACGTTTACCAGATTGTACGATGAGTTGCCGCCCGATGGTGCCTGAGACGATGATGTCAGCTTACTGTCGATATATTCCTTAATTTGCGGTATAACGGTGTCGTTTATATACGACAGGGTAACTATCGGGTCGTTGCTGTCACCGGGTGTCGCTATTACCGCGATGGATGTGACAGCGGTGAGCACAAGAGTAAATACCGTCGGAATCACTATCTTTGGTTTAAGAAATTTCATTGTATTGTCCGCCTTTCATCAGTGGTTTTAAATGTCGATGCCGAAGCTGATTTTAAGTGCATCGTCTATATTTGTCATAAGTATTTCGTCCAAATGACCTATCCGCTCCTTCAGACGTCTTTTGTCAATAGTGCGAACCTGCTCTGCGAGGATTACGGAATTTTTGCTCAGACCGTATTCATCGCCGGGAAGCTCAATGTGCGTCGGAAGCTTCGCCTTGTTGATTTGGGATGTAATGGCTGCAATTATCACAGTCGGACTGTATCTGTTTCCGACATCATTTTGCACAACCAGCACGGGGCGTATGCCGCCTTGCTCCGAGCCGACTACAGGACTTAAATCTGCGTAAAAAATATCTCCGCGTTTTACCATCAAAATTATTCACACTCCGCAAGTTTTTCCTCGTAGCTCTGCTGCTGTTGGTTATCCGCCTCAAAACAGTATTCGGCAAATTCCAAATTTATGACCGCCATTTCTTCATAGCCTTTTTTCATTACTTCGGTAAGCTCAGCTTTTTTTCGTTCACGTACATATCGGCGCATAGCTTCCCTTATAAATTCGCTGCGGTTGATATTTTGCTCCGTTGCCAAGCTGTCGACTTCTGTGAGAAGTGAGTCGGGTAAACTAATGAGAATTTTTTTTTGCTGTGCCAATACGACCATGCCCCCAATCCTTGCATAATGCCTTGATATATATTAATTATAGCTTTTTTAAATAAAAAAGTCAAATGTATATTATACCAAGTAATTCAGGATACTCACCGTTTGGTTATTCTGTATGTAGGCGCGGGGGATTCTCTTGCCGACCGAGCACACGACCTCATAATTTATGGTGCCGAGAAGTTGTGCAACAGATTCTACGGTAATTGTATTATTGCCGTCAGAACCGAATATTATAACTTCATCGCCGATTTTTATATTAGGTATGTCGGTAACGTCCACCATGCATTGATCCATACAGATATTTCCCACAACCTTGGCTATATGCCCGTTTATGATAACCTGTGCTTTCCCGGAAAGAATCCGTGAGAATCCGTCGGCATAGCCGATGGCTATCGTAGCTATCACATCGCCGGGCTTTGCGATGTACTTGCCGCCGTAGCTGATTAAGCTTTCGTGATGTATTTTTTTGACGTTTGTAACTTGTGTTTTTACAGTCATGGCTGGTTTTAGAATGATTTTGCTTTTATCGACCTCATCAGATGGATAGAAGCCGTAGGTGATTATACCGCTTCGCACCATGTCGAGGTGATATTCGGGAAATTGTATTATTCCCGCACTGTTGCATATATGCTTAAATGGAATCCGTATTCCGCGTTTTTCGAGGATTTCACATATTGTGCAAAAGCGCTTGTATTGCAGCTCGGTATAGCTTTTATCGTATTCATCGGCTTTTGAAAAGTGTGAAAATACACCTTCGATTTTTATATATGGCAGATTTGAAGCTTCTATAATTTCGTCTGCCGTCATACGGTCATCATCACCGCACACAAAGCCTATGCGTCCCATACCCGTATCAAGCTTAATATGGATTTTCGCATCTGTCTTAAGGCTGCTTGCCGCAGAAGAGATTTTTTTCGCAAGGGACAAGTTTGTCACCGAAACCGAAATGCCGTTTTGAATTACGGTTGAGAGCTCATCATCGGGAATGATTCCCAGTATGAGAACCGGCAGGGCGAAGCCTGCCTTGCGTATTTGCAGAGCTTCATCGGTTGTGGCGACACCGAAGGCATCAATACCGCATTCCGACAGCACCTCGGCTATTTTTTTAAATCCGTGACCGTAGCCGTCGGCTTTTATTATCGCCATTATTTTGGAGTTCGGATTTGTAATTTTGCGTATTTCTTTATAATTGTGTACTATTGCATCGAGATTTATTTCAGCCCATGCTCTCATAAGTAAGGATTCCTTTCAATATACGGCATTACCTGCCTGAAAAATTTGATTTTGTCTGCTTCGTTTCATTCGGATGCTTAAAGACAAAGGATTTATAAATAATTTCCATGTAAACACTGCCGTCCTCGCGGTATATCTCGGTTTTGACGGGTTTGGCGGTGCTGTTGTCAATCCACACCTTTTGGCTGAAGGCATTTTTGTCGTTTTCTCCGAGCGGTGTTTCAAGGATGGTGGTTCCGAAGCTTTTGATATCGGAAACATCCAGGGTACTGCTTTCGCCGACGTAGTAATAATAGAAAAAATTATTTATAAACATCGGCATGTATTCTTCACAGCTTCGCGTCTGAAGAACAGTTCCGTTTTTCTCGGCTTCAGCCTTGCCGTCCATGACGGTAACGGTAATGTCGTTATAGCTTAGCTTATAGGCTTTTTTGTCCTTATCGTAGTTTAAAACGGCACTGTACACAGTGTTTCGCTGTGAATGTATGGTTATCGAGCATTTCGCAGTATAGCTGCCTATATCGCTGAAATACCTGTGTATTCTGCTGTGAATGTTTTCGGTTTTTTGTTCCTTTTTTGCACAAGAGCAAAAAAGTGTCATTAGTGCAAGCATTATAATAAAAAGCTTGCAGTGTTTCAAGTGGCTACCTCCCTGAGCTGTATTTCAAAGAATACGGCAAATAATTTATTATATCAGTCGGGGTGAGAGAATATTCTCCGACATCGTATGCCGCCATATCTGCCGCCAGTGAATGGATATACACGCCTGTTACGGCGGCTTCAAAGGGCTCCATGCCCTGTGCGGCAAATGCTGCCACGGCACCTGCGAGCACATCGCCTGTACCGCCTGTAGCCATGCCGGGATTGCCGGAGATGTTTTTTAAGCATCTGCCGTCGGGTGAGCATACAACGGTCCGGTGTGATTTTAATACTACCGTCACATTATATTTTTCGGCAAATTCCAATGCGTATTTTTTAGTGTCGGACAGAATTTCTGCCGTACTTATTCCGGTAAGACGTGAAAATTCGCCTATGTGCGGGGTTATAATCATTTTAGCCTGATGCTTTATAAAAGCATCAGAAAGCTGTGCCAGTGCATTTAAACCATCTGCATCCGCAATTATATATGCATCGGGCAAATCGATTATACCTTCGGCAATTCTCATTATACCGCTGCTTTTTCCGATTCCGGGTCCGAACAGGCAGACATCGGAGCTTTTGACTGAGCTTATTATCTGCGGCAGAGCCTTTGCCGAAATCAAGCCGTTTTCGTCGGGAAGCGGCTTTGTCATTATCTCGGTAAGCAGGGTTTCAAAAATATTATTAAGGCTGTCGGCGCAGCCTAAGGTTATAAGTCCTGTTCCGCATTTTAAAGCGGAGGTGCATGCCATGGCGGCAGCGCCGGTAAGACCCTTTGAGCCTGCAAGTGTAAACAGCCTTCCGTAGCTTCCTTTGTGTGATACGGATGCTCGTTTCGGAAGCAGTGGGTGTACGGTTTGAGGCGTTATGCAACCGTCGCAGGGGGATTCGTATATGGCTGTGGCACTTTTGTAGTACTCTGCCATGCGGTCTTTATGTGAAATAGCCACCGCCACGGCGTATTCACCGTCGTGAGTGATGCTTAATTCAAAGGTGTAAAGCCCCAGCTCATGAGCCTTTGCCAGTGCAGTCTTGCACGGAGCATAGTACGGCTCACCGTTGTCGTAGTGGAGAATTTCGATTTCACAGAGATTCAAGCTTGTGATTCCCGTACCAAGCATTTTTAAAAATGCTTCCTTTGCGGCGAACATCCCCGCCGCAGTTTGATTTTTATCGAAAACGGAGCTGATGTATTCGGCTTCATATGACGAAAAAATCTTTCTTGAAATCTGAGGCTCGACAAGCTTCGATATTCTGCTGATTTTAACTATATCCGTACCTGTGGGCATGGGACACCTCTTTTAATCCTTCAGAAATACATTTCTGGGGTTGCGTTTTTTGATTTCGTTTATTATCTTCTCATTCGGCTCAAACATTAAAACCTTTCTGACTGAGTCCTCATAAATAATGCAGTAAGTATCCGCATCGGGATTTTTTGACGTGGCATCCGTGATGTCTTTTTTGTCAACCTGAGGGATTCTGCTGTCACCGAAGGGCACCATCATGGTAATGCTGTCCGAGTTTATGGATACAAGCTTTGTTCTTTTTTGTTTATTGAGTATTTTATCGATTTCGATGTCACCGTTTGTAACGGCATATTCATATTCCACATTCAAGGCTGTTATGAATCTGTATGCCAGATAAAAAACCAGTACCTGCAGCGGAAGCACAAACATACCTGCAATCGGAATGTTATACAGAGCCGTAAGAAGGAATAATGCCAACGGTACAGCGAGTATATATACGGCTGTGAGAGTATATTCCACAGCTCCCTTTTTCTTTTTTATCAGTTGTTCAAAAAAAGTATCCATGTTAATTCTCCTTGGTAAATATTATAGTTTGTTACTTATTAAAATATGATAGCATAAAATGATGTTTTTTACAAAATTTTTTATATATTTTAATCGAAAATCTAAATTGCAATAAAAAATGTTCACAAATATTAAGCGGCATTTAATGATTTTAATAAGAAATGAAAAAATTGTCACAAATTCCAAAAAAACAATTTGCATTTTATCTATAATATGTTATAATTAGAATGACACTTAAACGAGATGCGGCAAAGATCTCTGACAAATGCGGTACAGGGGGCGTTTTCCGCATGAATTTACAAAGGAGTTACTGATTGTGACAAAAAAGTATCTTATTTCAATAAAAGGTTTGCAGAGCTATTATGGTGATGACGACTGCACGGACATTGAGCTGATGACCGAAGGTGACTTTTACAAAGAGGACGGCGTTTATTTCTGCGACTATGCCGAATCCGAGCTCACCGGGCTTAAGGGAACCGACACATCGATAGAAATCGGTAAGGATTATGTATCGCTTGTTCGAAGCGGAGCCGTCAATTCACAACTGCTTTTTATGGAGGGAAGAAAAACCTCGTCCTTATATACCATGCCATTCGGTGAGCTTATGATTGATGTTTACACTCAAAAGCTCAGTGTTGACATCGACGACAGCGGAGGTAATATATCCGTCGATTACAGTATCGATATTAACAATTCTGCCGCGGGCAAAAATAATTTTGAAATATCTATCAGGGAGGAAAACTGAAATGAACGATATTATAAAACACATAAAAGACCAAATTGCACAAATAACCAAGGCTTCTCTGCAAAAGCTAGAAACTTCGGACAATGCGGAGGCACTTCGGGATATCGACATAGAAATCGAAATTCCGAAGGACAAGCAGTACGGCGATTTTTCCGTAAACACTGCCATGAAGCTTACAAAAATTTTAAAAACATCGCCTCAAACCATTGCTTCAAAAATAATCGAAAACATGGACTTTGAGGGCACATACATAGAGAAATGCACCATGGCAGGTCTGGGATTTATTAACTTTTATTTAAAAAATGACTGGCTTTATGATGGCTTGAAGCTGATTGACGAAAAGAAGGAGAGTTTCGGAAGAATCGACATAGGAAACGGTAAAAAGGTGATGGTTGAATTTGTAAGTGCGAACCCCACCGGTCCCATGCACATGGGTAACGCGCGCGGCGGAGCACTTGGTGACAGTATCGCAAGCGTACTTGAGCATGCGGGTTATGATGTGACACGTGAATTTTACATAAACGATGCGGGAGCACAGATAGAGAAATTCGGAAAATCACTTGAAGCGCGCTATATGCAGATTTTCAAGGGTGAAGAAGGCTTTGAATTTCCCGAGGACGGCTACAAGGGTAATGACATCAAGGTTCATGCAAAAAACTATGCCGACCTTCACGGCGACGAGCTTGTAAACCTTGAAAGTGCAGAAAGACAGCAGACTCTCATTGACTATGCGCTGCCGATAAACATTGACAATCTTAAAAAGGATTTGGAAAAATATCGAATCTTTTATGATATTTGGTTTAAAGAAAGCAGTATACACAAAAACGGTGAGGTTAAAGAAACAATGGAGCTTTTAAAGAAGGCGAACCTCACCTATGAAAAGGACGATGCCGTATGGCTCAAAACAACCGAGTTCGGATGTGAAAAGGACGAGGTTCTAATACGTGCAAACGGAATACCGACTTATTTTGCTGTTGACATTGCATATCACAGAAATAAATTTTTGACTCGCGGCTTTGACAGGGTTATAAACATCTGGGGTGCAGACCATCACGGTCACGTAGCCAGAATGGAGGGCTCCATGGAGGCTCTGGGCATAGACAGCAAAAAGCTCACTGTCGTTATAATGCAGCTTGTACGCCTTATAAAAGATGGTGACGTAGCCAGAATGTCAAAGAGAACAGGCGAAATGATTACCCTTTCCGACTTGATTGACGAGATAGGCGTAGATGCGGCAAGATTCTTCTTTAATCTCCGTCAGGCGGGAAGCCATCTCGAATTTGATATGGACCTTGCGGTAGCTCAAAACAACGAAAACCCGGTGTTTTACGTTCAATATGCCCATGCGAGAATATGCTCCATTTTACGCGGGCTAGCCGAAGAGGGCATTAAGCTCAGAGATATATCGGATATAAACTTAAACTTGCTCAGTGATGATGCGGAAAAGACACTTATAGCGAAGCTTAATTCCTTCCCGCAGGAAATAGAGTCCGCAGCAGCGGCTCTTGAACCGTGCAAGCTTACCAGATATCTGCTTGATTTGGCAGCGCTGTTCCATTCGTTTTACAGCAGTTGCCGTGTGAAATCGGATGACACTGAGCTAATGCAGGCGAGAATGATGCTTGTTAATTTGACCAAAACCGTCATTAAAAATACACTTGACATACTTAAAATATCAGCACCTGAAAAAATGTAATTACGGAGGCTGTACCATTGAAAAAAATCATAGCTACTATCGTGTGCTTTTTGCTGCTTGCGGTGAATATACCCTATGCGCAGTGCGTGTGCGCAGACGAAGCCGAGGTGCAGCACAGCCATTACGGCTTTGACGGCTTGCTCGAAGCCCTGTGCGAAATACAGCTCGGCTCATATGACGAAGCGGTTCCGAAAATGACAGCAAACGAAATAATTAAAAAAGCCTTTGGAGATACACCGTTTAAAGCCGAAGTGCTTTTGAACAGGGATTTGGTCGGATATCTGGCAACCAAGGAAACCTCAGCAGGAACCGGCGGATTTATAAAAAGTTCCGACTTTGGTTTGGTGGATAAGGATTTCAGGCAAGCATACCTTACATTGAGCAAAGCCGGAAAACTGTACCTCGAAAACGGATTTTTAAATTCGGAGGAGGAGCTTACATACGGATATTTGATAAATTCACTGTGTATGTTCAAAAACGAGATATTGAAAAATAATTCCGTATCGGCAGTTGTCGGAAGCGTTTCGAACATTTCCAAAATGGATAACACCACACGCATAACCATGTATAATCGTGATATCGGCACTTTTAACGTAAGCGTAAACAACCTGTTTGAAAAGAAGATTTTCAAAGACGGAAAATGTGCACTGTATGACAGAAACATATCGCGCGATGACACGTTGACGGTATATCGGAACAGTAAAAACGAAGCCGTTTTTCTGAGCGAGGAGGGTGAGTTTTTCCCGCAGTGGCTTAATCTCAAATCGGAGTATTCTTTAATCCGCGCCGATATTTATTATGCCGATGAAGTTTTTGCCGTGTTGGAAAATATGCAGACTTTTGATGGTATAAGGTTTGTCGAGGGGGCGGATTTGTACTGTGAGCTTGCCTATTCAAGCTCTGTTGAATTTCGATATAAAAACGAAATCATCGACACTGAGTACATAAATGTTAATTTACTTGATAAAAATGCATACCTTATATGCGACAAAAATAAAAATATAAAATTCATATATATAACGGAGTGATAACCTTGAAATTCAAAAGAATTACAGCATGTATTTTACTTATTGCCATGCTTTTCTGCCTGCCCGTATCGGCAGACGAGGTACAAAATACCGAAGCATATGATTACACATTGACAGACGACGGCGAAATGGCGCAGACACTTGTTCGACAGGCGGCAAGCTATATTTTGCAGCGTTATAAATTCGATGTATCGCGTGAGGAACTGTACACAGACACTCTTATGAAGCTTTTAAAGGAGCATCCCGAGCTTACCGAGGAGGCATTTAAAGCTATGTATTCCGGCCTTGATGAGCACTCGGCATATTACACACAGGATGAATACGACTATTTTGTGGATTCCATGAGCGGTCAGTTCTTCGGAATAGGCGTCACTATCTCGGCGCTAAACAGTGGTCTTTTGGTAACTGATGTCAATCGAAATTCTTCCGCGTACGATGTCGGCATAAAAGCTAACGATCTTATTATTTCGGCAGACGGTACGGATATAACGGGCATGCCGCTTGAAAAAGCCAGAACCTACATAATCGGCGAGTCGGGTACCTTTGTGAATGTCGGTGTTATGCGTGATGGCGAATACATGGAATTTTATACCGAGCGCAGACCTGTAACCGTAGAACCGGGTTCGTATCAGATTATAGACGGAAGCATAGGTTATATCTATCTTCAGGAATTTGACGGAGGTGCTGAGGAGCTTATCAACCATGCTCTCGATGCCTTTGATATAAGAGGAATAAAGAATATTATTTTTGACGTACGCTCAAATCCCGGCGGCTCTGTAAATGTATTTAAAAATATTTGCCAGAGGATAATTCCAGAAGGTCCGGTAATACACTTTGAGTACAAAAATCCTCTCAAATCCATAACTCTGTATTCCGAATGTGAAAACCCGAAGTATTCACTTATAGTGCTTGCAAACGAAAACAGCGCAAGTGCCGCCGAAGCCTTCTGCGGCGCTGTTCAGGACAGTGGAATCGGCATCGTGTTGGGTACAAAAACATACGGAAAAGGTACTATGCAGAATCTTACCAATTTCAAGGTCGGAGGCGGCGTCAAGCTTACCGAGGCTGAATACCTGACACGAAACAAAAGACACATAAACGGTGTTGGCATAATTCCGGATTATACCGTAAATGACTCCTACACCACATTGAAAAAATCCGGCTTTGAGGATTTGGATTTTGAAACGGTAATGCAGCTTGGTGACAAAGGAAACACTGTTCTCGCTCTTAATCAGCGGCTTTGGGCATTGGGCTACAGTGTAGGTGAAATTCCTACGGACGAATATACCGAGGAAACATATTTTGCGGTTTTGAATTTCCAAAATGCTATAGGCTTGTATCCGTACGGTGTCTGCGATATTACGACACAGCTCAAGCTTGAAAATGAGCTTCAGCAAGCTGAAATATTTGACAACGCTTCACTCAAAGCTGCAGTCGAAATATTTAAAGAGGGTACAATAAACGATTACAAAACCGATTGGACAACCGATTCTGAAGATTAATTTATTTAAACGGAGATAGTTACCATGAACAGTACAAAGGGAAAATTTATAGTATTTGAAGGCATTGACGGCTCGGGGAAAAGCACGCAGATTGAATTGCTTTCACAAAAGCTTTCCGAAAACGGAATCAAATGCTTTGAAACCCGCGAACCGACGGATTTTCCGACGGGCACGCTCATACACGATATTCTTACCGGAAATGAAAAAGCCGACGGACGCGCGGTTGCCTGCCTTTTTGCAGCCGACAGAATCGAGCATGTGGTAAACAAAATGGATGGTCTGCTGACAAAGCTGAATGACGGAATCACCATAATATGCGACAGATATTATTTCTCTTCATATGCGTATCACGGTGTAGATGCAGATATGGACTGGGTTATAGATATAAACTCGGTAAGTCGTGGCTTACTTAAACCGGATGCTACCATATTTATGGATATTTCGGCAAAAACAGCTATGCAGAGAATCATGTGCGGCAGGGACCATACCGAGCTTTATGAAAAGGAAGACCGTCTGGCGCTGGTACGCAGCAAATATTTTGAAGCTTTTGACAAACTAAAAAACGAAGAAAAAATTTTCGTTATTGATGCGGACAAAGGTGTAGAAGCTATAGCCGATGAGGTTTGGAATATAGTTTCGGCTCTTTGATTTTAATCCTCTCTCAGTGCTTTGTTAACCAGCAATTTGAGAGGGGATTTTCAGTCATAAATCGAAAAGTATCCGCAGAATTATGCTGCGGATACTTTAGATTTTAATGGTATTTTAATTAATTTGCGGGAAAGAAATCCTCATTTTTTGCTTTGATAATCCAGGATCCGTTTTTATTTTCGACGAGAAAATCTTTTTGCTCCTCTATAGCCGGCTCGGCATTTTTCAGGACATCTATCATCACCTGTATAAGAACATCCACCGTCTTGTGGGTCATTTGCTCTTCGGTAAGGTTTGTATACTCGGGGTATTCATTGCAGAGTGTTTCCATCCATTTATTCTGAAGCGATTCCATATTAACTCTGGAAATTTTGACCGTAACATTTACGGCGTTTCCGCTTTTTTTGGATGCGATAGGTTCTATTTTATATGTACCGAGCCTTGCTTTTGAAAGCTCTTTTATTCTGCTGTCGCTTATACCGTATCTTGAATATGCCTCGGTATATGAATCCAATATAGGCAATACCTTACTGTCCGATATGTACTTATCCATCGTGTCAAAATCCAGTTTTTTCGCTGCATCCACATACATCAAAACGGTGTTCGCGGCTTTCTGTTCATCCGTCATTTCTGCCTGCGGTGCCTCGGCGCTGCCGGTATCTGTATCTGGTTCTCTGCTGTCGATATTTTCTTTATCTGTATTAGTCACTGCTTCGACAACGGTGTCCGGTTTATTGTTTTTCTTATTATCGGCGTCCTTCTTTCCGCATGATACCGCAGAAAACAGAATCGCTGATATAGCTGTAATCAAAAGTAGTTTTGAAGCTATCTTCATAATTCCACCTCCCAAAACTGTAAATATATTATAT
>CAYRGA010000009.1:0-31280 GCA_964423705.1 uncultured Oscillospiraceae bacterium | reverse complement strand
TGTCTAACCTCATCCTTAAACAAATCTCGAAGCGGTTCGATGATTTCCTTAAATCCGACCGAATCCGGCAAGCCTCCGACATTATGGTGGCTCTTGATTACGGCGGCATCGCCTTTTCCGCTTTCAATAACATCCGGGTATATGGTACCCTGTACAAGGTAATCTACCGTACCGATTTCAGCTGCCTCTTCTTCAAAAACCCTTATAAATTCTTCTCCTATGATTTTCCTTTTCGTTTCAGGCTCGCATACACCTTTTAATTTTGTCAAAAATCTATCCTGTGCATTTACACGAATCAAATTCATATCAAATTGTTCTTTGAAAACTCGTTCGACTTCATCGCCCTCGTTTTTACGCAGAAGACCATGGTCAACGAAAATACAGGTGAGCTGCTTACCTACGGCTTTGTGTATCATAACTGCGGCGACAGACGAATCCACACCGCCCGAAAGTGCGCAAAGAACCTTTTTATCACCGATTTTTTGTTTTAAATCGTTTACCGACTGTTTAACAAACTCATCCATTTTCCAGTCGCCGTCAAGCTTGCATATCTCATATAAAAAGTTATGAATAATCTGCTGTCCGTATTCACTGTGCTGCACCTCAGGATGAAACTGTACGCCGTAAAAGCCGCGCTTTTCATCTGCGATTGCCACATTCGGGCATTTATCGGAGTATGCGGTAAGCATAAAACCGTCCGGGACCTTCGCCATGTAGTCACCATGGCTCATCCATGTTATACTTTTTTCCGGAATACCTTTAAACAACTTGCAGGAGGTATCGAAAAAAGTAACTGTTTTACCGTATTCACGCGCCGAATCCTCCTGTGCCGGAGTCACCTCACCGCCCAAAAGTTGCGCCATCAATTGACTGCCATAGCAGATTCCTAAAACCGGAATACCCAATTCAAAAATCTCATTACCGCAGTGAGGTGAATCCTCGTCATATACGCTGTTCGGACCACCCGTAAATATAATTCCGACAGGATTTTTCGCTTTGATTTCGTCAATTCCGTACGTATAGGGAATCACTTCACAGTAGACATTACTCTCCCTTACGCGCCGCGCAATAAGCTGGTTATACTGCCCGCCAAAGTCAATGACGAGTATCGTTTGATTTTTCATAAAAAACACTCCTATCATATATAATAAAATTACAGTCCGATTACGCAGATTACAATATCGACATTTACCGAAATGTTCATCTATGTAAGCCTAAAACACCTCAATCTCGCTGATAAACACCGGAAGGGTTTCATCATAGACTGTATCGATTATCACGGTCATGTTGCTGCATTGTATCTCATGTCCGAAATCCACCGATTGCATCGATAGCACACCGTCGTTAAGCTCAACGTTGTATGTATTGCCATCAGGGAATTTCACTGTCACACTTTTAACTCTGCTGTTTTGAGAATAATCCGCATCGCTTTTTGAATATCCGTTTGCTATCTTTATGCCGTGAACTTTTCTGCTGCTTTCAAAACAAAGTGTAATACTCTCGCCTATACCGCCAGCGGCACTCGGTGACCAAGCTGTAGAAAGCTTGGAATCCGATGCAAAGGATGCCGAAAATGCAGCACCATCATCTTCACGTTCTGAGGAAGCATACACCATATCGACAGGAATTGTGCTGTAGGATGCCGGTCTTTTTGGCTCATTTTCTTCTTCATCCGACTTATCTTCAGTATCATCATCGTCTTTAACTTTATCGGTTTCGGATTTTTTCTCCGACTTGCTCTCTTT
The DNA here is from genome assembly GCA_964423705.1 of uncultured Oscillospiraceae bacterium. GTDB lineage: Bacteria > Bacillota > Clostridia > UMGS1810 > UMGS1810 > CAKSIN01. The sequence goes on along the minus strand of CAYRGA010000009.1, from coordinate 29,535 downwards.
TTCTTCGGACATAACCACTTTGCCATCCGAAAGTTCATCTTTTTTTGTCCCTGAAAGCTTAAAAGCGAAAATTGCAATCAATACAAACATCAGGGCAATACACACCGAAAGCAATATAATAATCGTATTCTGATTATTTGAAGCGGTATTTTTGTTATCACTTTTTTGTTTTGAAGCATTTGATGAATTTTTATTTATATTCGGCTTTTCGGCAGGATTTCTGTAGCTGTCCGAAATACTTACCGGACGCAAAACCATGGTATCATCAAATTCATTGGATTCGACACTTGATTCGCTGGATTCATCTGTGCGTGTTCCGCATTTGGGGCAAAATATCGTATCCCCGTTTATTTGTGCTCCACACTTTGAGCAAAACATATCATTTCCTCCGTTTCGGAATGGGAATTATATACATTCTATCTGTTTTCAAACATTATCCAATGCCTGTGAAAGGTCTGCTATAATATCGTCGGTATTTTCCAAGCCGACAGACAGTCTTACCAGTCCCGGAGTAATACCGCACGCCTTGAGCTGCTCATCGGTAAGCTGGCGATGAGTTGAGCTTGCAGGATGAAGTACGCACGTTCTGATGTCAGCAACATGTACTACATTTCTTATTATTTTAAGGCTGTCAATAAAGCGAACCGCGTTCTCACGTGTACCCTTCACTGAAAAGGATATTACACCGCTGGCTCCGTTCGGCACATATTTCTGAGCAAGGGTGTGATATTTATCCTTTGCAAGACCGGGATAACTTACAAATTCAATATTCTTATGTTTTTCAAGAAATTCGGCACATTTCAGGGCATTAGCACAATGGCGCTCCATTCTTACCGCCAAGGTTTCCGTTCCCACATTTAAAAGCCATGCCGTAAGTGCGGACGGATATGCACCGATATCCCTCATAAGCTGAACACGCGCCTTGGTTATGTACGCCTTGTTTCCGAAATCCTTCGTGTATACCACACCATGATAGCTTTCATCCGGTACTGTCATTTCGGGGAAATTACCGTTTGCCCAGTCGAATTTTCCGCTGTCTACGATAACGCCGCCTACCTGCAAAGCATGACCGTCCAAATATTTTGTCGTAGAGTGCACCACGATATCCGCGCCATGTTCAAAAGGTCTGCACAGATACGGGGTGGCGAAGGTATTATCGACAATGAGCGGGCACTTGTGACGATGCGCAATATCGGCAAAACGCTCTATATCCAAAACACTCAATGCGGGATTTGCTATAGTTTCACCGAATACAGCCTTTGTATTAGGCTTAAACGCCTTGTCGATTTCTTCATCGGAAGCATCTTCATCCACAAAAGTTACCTCTATTCCGAAACGCTTAAGCGTAACGGCAAAGAGATTAACCGTACCGCCGTATATAGTACCGGCACTGACGAAGTGGTCACCCGCTTTTAAAATATTGAGCAGTGATATCATACTCGCCGCCTGACCGGAGGTTGTGCACAAGGCACCTACGCCGCCTTCAAGTGCGGCGATTTTATTTTCTACCGCTTCAACGGTGGGATTTGATATTCTCGAATACATATGACCTTCTGCCGTCAAGTCAAAGAGCTTTCCGATGTGCTCTGAGGATTCATATGTGTATGTGGTACTTTGATATATCGGCAAAACGTTGGTTTCGCCGTTTTGGGGCGTATATCCCTCATGCAGACATTTTGTTTCCAGTTTCATTATGTTTTCTCCCTTCGATTCCTATTGTGCCTCAGCGTTTAAAACCCTGAACTACACTGCTGTTAAATATTTTCTTAAAACAAGCGGACGCAAACGCGCCCGCTCTGTTAAAATACGGCATGATTTACCGCAAGCCTCGGCAAACAAATGCCTCATTGCAACTATGCTCTGCGGAAAATACCGAATTTCTCTCTTGTAGAATTGGCATTATCATCAGAATGTACTTTCCCTGTTTTTGATGCATCAAATTCCGCACTGTTTATGTATGTTTTTTTCCTTTCAATTCCATTCTCGGCTTCGGCAAGCTCTGCATCCATCTTTTTAAGTGTATCGGAAATTGCACGTCTGAGCTCAGCTATGTATTCCTTGGCAGCTGTCATACGACCTGTCTGAAAATCAACCTTTGAAACAGCATCGCTTATCATATCCTCAGCCTTTGCATTTGCCTCGTCAAGTACAGCGACAGCGCATTTCTCGGCATTAATGATAGCAGTGCTTATAGCGGCACTCTTTTCACGGTAATTCGCGCTTTCAAGCTCTAAAGATTCAATGCGTTCCTCAAGCTCGGCGTTTTTTGACAGAGAAGCCCTAAGTTCTTCTGTGAGTCTTTGAATCTCTGCGCTGAGTTCTGCGTTTGTATTTTTCTCGGAGATTATCGATTTTTCAGCCGATTCAAGCTTGTCATTAAGCTCAGCATTCTCAGCCGATGCAGCCTCAAGTTCTGAAGCATGAAGCTCATTTATCTCGCTTATATATTGACAAACCTCTAATTTTTTATAACCGAATACAGATGTTTTGATTTGTGTTAATTCCATTTTTATCATACTCCAAACTACTTATTCTTTATGTATTATTATACAATGCTAAGCCGTCATTGTCAATATTTTTTTCTTTTAAAACAGACGTACCTGCATCGAATCATCTATCACGATTCAATGCAGGTACACAAAGTTCAAATTTGTTCTGTCGTCAAAGACAACATATAATTTTTATAATTCCACACGCAAAAGCTCACCGGGCTTTAAGCTGTACACGGTTTCTTTATTTTTATAAACCACATGTGCATTGCACACACTGTCAAAATCAGTATTCAGCATATACATTACATCGTCCTTATAAACCGCAAATTTTATCTTCGTGCTACCGTATAATTTAATATCACTTTGTTCGTGGCATGCGTACATCAGAATGGAAACAACAATCTTATACAGGGTATACACCGCAGGTTTGCCCGGGTATTCAAGAGTGGTCAGCAGTACTGCATAGCCGTCACCGAGCTTGTTTTCCACAATCGCCGCATCGTGTTTATCCGTCACGGGTGCAAAGCAGTCATCGAGTATGGCTGATGCCGCTCCGCCCTGAAGTGTCGTTTTGGCATATCGGGCATAACCAAAGGAATAGAACGGGTCACCGCCGTCCTTGTTATAATCGGCAAGACCCGGATACAGGACATCCGGCATTATTGATTTTGATGCAAACTTAATTCCGTCACCGCTGGTAAACTCACCCGTTATACTGCATCCGAATAAATCGTCTACGCTTCCGTTGTTAATTATGTTTATTTCGCCGTCACGCCGCGGATTTGTGTTAAGGTGTGCGGCAGTCATTACAAGCCTTCCGCCGTTTTTTACATATTTCATCAAATTCTCATATATATCTTCTGTCATTGTATTCCAGCCCACAAAAAACAGATATTCGTATTTAGCCATTACGTTGAAATTCGAATCAGCGGGAATTACATCGTACATCCCGTAAGGTATGTGTCCGCTGAAATCATTTTTACCGAAATTTTCTGACCAATACCAATCTGCACTTTTTGATATATCGTCCAGAATGCGCCAGCTGTGCTCGGCATCACCGCTTCCCCAACGGCGGTCGGTAAGCTGTCCCCACACGCGGCTTCCCTGAGGTCCGCCACCGTAGCCGTCATTGTTACCCATTACAAAGGCAATTTTCGTCCTGGGACCGCCGCACGGCCGATTATCACTTTTTACAAAGGTGTTAAATTCATCCAAAACCTCTCTGTACATGCGGCAATACTCGTGCTCATAATCGTAGAAGCTTCCGAATGAATTTAACTGTTCATCTCCGCTTTCAAGGCAGAAAATATTCGAACCGGATATGTATGAATATTTATATGCCAGTGAAAGTCTTTTTTGCTTCAGCACATCCTCGTGATGCTTTCCGCCGTACCACTCCTGCGCTATGTATGTACCCCACATTTTTTTGCCGTATGCTCTTGCCGCACCTCGTACCTCAGCAATGAGCATCTCGGGATTTCCTATCATTACCTCCAAAATCGGGACAGTAACACCGCTTTTGATATTGTAGCACGAAAACATGGTTGCATCTACACATGCCACATCCTCAATGCCAAGCTCATTGTCAAGGCGCACATAATCCGAAACATAAGCGATATAGTTTTTCTCGCCTTCATTCATGTCATTTATATTCTGCAGCGGCTTTGCCGGGTGTTCAGGAACGAAATATCCTTCGGATTTTATGGTGAAATAGCTTCCGGGTTCTCCGAGCAAATCACCCATAAAATACTCCCCTGCCGTTTCCTTGATTTTCTGTACGGTTTCACGTGTCAGCAAGCTTTTCTTTATGTTTGTGTAATCGTTTTTTATTGTATACAAAAGCATAAAGTATATTTTATTTTCCGCCAGGTACTTCGCCCACCTGCAGTAATCCTCCTGCGTGATTCCATTACCGTGCGGTCGAAGAACCGCATAGTTAAAGCCTTTGTCAATGCATCTGGTTTTAATTTCATCGATGATTTTCTCCGGTATGAAATCATGTTCTCCTATGTGTATACCGTTTAATACTGTATCTCTGTCCGCCATGAAGCCGCCTCCTGTAATTCGATTTTAAATAAATTTTATCATAACGGCATTTTTTATAAACTTATAATGCAACTTTTAATGTATAAATTTCTATGCCATTAAAAGCGATGTACACAGTCGGCACTGTTTTAATCAATTATCGGCAGCGTATATGTTACGGTAGTTCCTCCTTCGGGTGAAGATTTCAAGCTGATACAGTCCTCTCTGCCGTATACAACCTTAAACCGTGAGAAAATGTTTGAAAGTGCGAAATTCGCATTTTTCTCCACCTTAACCGCATGCATTCTTATATCGGCATCCACAGCCTTGGTATCAAAACCGATACCGTTGTCTGTCACCTCAAAAATGATATTCTCATCTTTTAAAAAGCCGTTCACGGTTATCTTTCCGAGGTACGAAATGTTTCTGAAACCGTGCAATATCGAATTTTCCGCCAGCGGTTGAAGTATGAGCTTCGGGATTTTATAATTTAGCACATCCTCACTGACATTTATGTCATATTCAAACTCATACCTGTACTTTTCTATAAAAAGATATTTTTTCAAATGTTTTATTTCCTTTTCGACCAAAGTGAGATTTTCACCGCTGTTCACGGACAATCTCAAGAGTTCTGCCAGTGAAACCGTGATTTCGGCGGCATCGTTGCTTTCGCCGTTTTTCGACATCCAGTATATTATATCCAAGGTGTTATATAGAAAGTGTGCATTAATCTGCTGCAAAAGTGAGTTGTGCTCCGATATTATCTTAAGCTCACGCTCGCTCTTGACCTCCTCCATAAGCTGCTGAGTTCTGTCGAGCATCTGATTATAAGTGTCGGACAAAATTCCGATTTCATCGTTTTTGTCATAATTAAAGCGTACATTGTATTCACCGCCTATGACAGGCTTTATGCTTCGTGTGAAATCCGTTATGGGCTTTGCTATGCTGTTCGACACCACTATGGTGACAACGAACACGACTATCAAACACAGGAGTATGCTAAGCAGCGCGAACATTATAACAAGTTTAGGCTGATTTGTAAGCAAGCTGTTTGAAAACGCCGTGACCAGCCTGTAGCCGCCGAAATTAAGTTCCTGCATCATCACCGTCACGCCGCCGGCGACCTTCTCTGCCTTTACTTCGCCGGCATCGATATCTAAAAGTCCCGATGTTACAATGGTATTCTCATCATCGAAAATCACCGTCTTGTACAGATTCGGTTTTATGTATATATCCTCAGTAATGTTGTTGAGAAGCGAAATATTTATATTAAAGACAAGTACGCCCGCATCCGCAGAATTAATACGTAACTCCTTAACGACACTGATGCATTTTTCGTTAAAGCCGTATTCGATACCCGCCAAATCCTTTTGAGGGAATATCCAAACCGGTGTTTCGCTCTGCTCCTGTGCCGCTGCCACAAAAGCGAATTTATCCTCAGGAATATCGGTGTAATAGTTATATTCCGAAAAAAGTGTATTGTCATATCTGTAATAATAAATACTGTCTATTATGTTATAAAATTGTGTTCGGTACTCGGTAAAAATATGCGAGATACGAGTATAATCATTTACCACAGTTCCTGCCGATGGTTTTGCTAAATTGACAAAGTCAGGGTCAATTTCAATGTACATCATCTGTTTTATAAAAAAATCAAACTGCGCATTCACATTTTTAACCTGCTGCTCATGGATAGTGTTAAGCTGCGCATGCGAATCGCTTTTAAACATGGTTCCGGCATACATTACTACCGTCATACCTACAATTATAGTTGAAACAACGGTTATGAGAATCATAACCGCCGCTATACGATATGCAATTTTCGAGCTGAAAACATTAAGGCATTTTTTCATAATATCAATCCTTATTCTTTATCTGAGAACGAAATACCGCAGGTGATACACCCGCATATTTCTTAAATACCCGTATAAAGTACTTGTCATAGCTGAAGCCGAGAAGCTCGGATATCTGTGCGACACTCTTGTCACTGGTAGCCAGATACTTCTTTGCTATCGCTATTTTTTCGTTATTTACATAATCGGTAAAATTTAAACCGGTAATCTTTTTAAATAATGATGAAAAATAGTTCTGTGACAGTCCGATAGACCTGCACACATCATACACGGCTATTTCACCGTAAATATGATTTTTCACATAGTCCATAGCATCGGCTATGAGAATGTTGTTTTTCATATTTCCGAAATCGTCAAAGCCGAACACATAGTTGCCGTTTTGGCTTTTTATGGGATAACCTATGAAACGAATAATCCTTTTGTATATTCCGGCGATTTCCGAAATGTTATTACATTCGTCGCTGATTATCGCATATACCGACGAAAGCTCCATCTTCTCCGTCAATAATGCACAGCACTCGTTGATCTCATGTCTGAGATCATAGTCCGACATTCCCTCATCAGATGCAGCAAACATTATGAGATGGTTGCTTTTATCATCGAGTATTTCAAAACTGAATTTTCCTTCAAAATACTCATTGAGGATATTTTCCATACCAACTTTCACCAGCCATGAATCGGCGTATTTGTCCCATTCACTCTGGTCGGAAATCTCATATAAAAAAAGCACCAGCTTGAAACTATTGTCAAATACATTCAGCTGAAATCTCGATATGCTTTCCTTGATATTCAAACTGTTTGTGTCGCTGTTATTTAACAGCTTGTACAGAAAATCGTATTTTAAAACCGCCAGATTATCCGGTGAGAAGCTGTGCTCTTCATTGATTTTAGCGAGAGCCTTTTTCACGGATTCGACAATATCCTCTACCCTCACCGGCTTAAGCAGATAATCCGATACACCGTATTTCAGTGCTTCGCATGCATATTCAAATTTATCATAGCCGCTTATCACTATAATCTTGGTTTTCGGCGATGCGACCGCCATGTATTTTATCAAGTCGATTCCCGAAAGATCCGGCATGCGTATATCGGTAATCATAACATCAACGGTTTGATTTTTCAAAAGCTCCAACGCACTGCGCACATTGTTCGCCGTGAAAACATTCTCGATACCGTGCTCATGCCAGTCTGTTCCACCGGCGACGCTGTCACAAATGTACTTTTCATCATCGACAATCAGTAGTGTCATAGTACCTCCCTCCCGGATTTTTAAAAACGTTTAATGATTTTTGCTTATCATAAATAAGCTTCAATGCTATTATACATCGGTTTTGCCGAAATATCAATATTTAAGAAAGTATTTTTATTGAGGGCGGACGCACTCACCCGCCCCGCAATAAATCCTTAATGCAAATATGTTAATTCAGTGCCGCAGATATTGAATTAAGCTCATCACGACTTAAATCAAGCTGACTGTCACCAATGATGATAAGCTTAGTTTCCTCATCCCAGAAAACATTTTTCTTCATGTTTTCCGTGAGAACCCTTATGGGTACAAGTGTTCTGTCGTTTATCACCTGGGGTGCCACGTCGCTTTCCACTGTCCACTCGTCACCCTCAACTGTGATGTTAAAATCACATTTTAATATCGGGTCACCGACGAACATCTTAATCTTTGCAGCTAAGCAGTCAACTGTGATGGAATCCTCATTTCCGTTCCATACCACGTTTGTGTCCTTGAAAGCTTCCACACCGATTCTAAGCGGAACCATGGTTCTGTCGTTCACGGTAGCAGGCTTAACATCGGGGTTAGCCGGGTCAATGTATCTTACGAAGCCGTCCGGAAGAATGGCTTTTGCGCTGTCTGCTCTGAGTACCAATGAACCGTTTAATTTGGCATTGATATCATCGGAGAGAACATTCTTTTGAGTGGTGCACTCTACACTTGCTATAACCGCAGAATACGGCGGTACTTCGATGTATTCCTCATATTCGCCGTCCTCAAAGTATGTGGGCTTGGTCACCATGTCATTTGTGAGTTCATCCCAGTCCTGCTGAGTTTTTACGAAGAAGCCCTCATACGGGTCTGTATAATCATTCGGCTTGTATTCCCAGGTCTTTTTGAGCTTGGAATCCGTGATTTTTACACGCATCGTCTTGTAGCCGCAGTTGGTTATCATAACCTCTTTGAGGTTGTTTTCGTCACCGAAGCCGTATGCATATGCACCATAGGTATTAAGCGGCTCACTGTCCGAGTTCATGTGTTTGATACTGGTTATTGTTTTTCCCTTTGTGACGGTAAGCGGATATGAATAATCGCACCTGCCGTTAGCACCGAATATTTCACCTGCCGCTTTTAGGGCGTAATAGTAGGGATAATATACGGGCTCGGCACCGTCGGCACCGCTGTAGCTCGTCAGACCGAAGCCTGATTTGTCATTCGTATGGAAATACGAAGATATCTTCATGTTTTCAATCATCATGTGCTCGCCGAGCTCTGTGAGAACCACCACGGCAGCTCCTACGGTACGCTGATTCTCCATACGTGCTCTTTCGGGTATAGTCGGTGCGTAATACTGCCAGTAAGGAAGCTCACCCCACTCGGTATCCCAGTATTCCTTGCCGTCAAAGAGTCTCTGGAATTCCACGTAACCGCCTCTGTGGCTGTAAATAGTATGAACAGTACATTCGTCCATGTAATCGTCAGCCGTTATGTTGATACCGTCAAAGGCGTTTGTGTAATTGTGGCAGTCATAGCCGTCAAACCAGCTTGTGTCACCGTTGGTAAGCTCTGCTACCCAGTCATATACTCTCTCACCCTGAGTGTATTCAAGGTCTTCTTCGTTACGAAGCCAGTTATTCGGATCGACTACTATGCCACGGTATGAAGCCGGTGTCATCATGGTAACTACGAACTTAGCATCCGGGTCAATCTCTTCTTTTATACGCTTTGACAAGATTTTGCACTGTTCCACGTAATCTGCGGCTGTGGGAATGGTGTCCTCATATACCTTTGCATACGCTTCACAGGTGTATACCACCATTACCGGGTGGTCGGGGTCTTTTTCCTTGAGCTTCTTTATAGCCATAAGGCAGGTTTCAAGGTCTGGACCCTTTTCAAATTTGCTTGAGTCTATTATAGTTGAGTTGGCATCCCAAATGTGCTGAACTCCCGCATCAAGTGCCTGATTGATATAGTCCTCAATGTAGAATTTATCTCCCCATTCATATGAACCTTCCTTAGTGGATTTTCCCTTGTAGGGGTCATAATTAGCTGCGAAGGTCTTAACATGCTTAAAGCCGATATCCTTTATAAGATTCGTATCGTGAGCTGTCAATCTCTCATGAAGGTCACGCGTTCTTCCCCAGGTAGCCGAGCCGTCCGCTGTAGCGGCACAGACACCAAATTTTATATCCGGGATTTTGTGGCTTATGCCCTTCATGGAAAACTCGATATCCTCTGTTTCAAGCTCCGGACGTTCCAATATGTGGAAAAGAATATCCTGTGATATCGTACCGTCTGCAGTAGCTACGGTAAGTGTGGCATCGCCGGGCTTGTGCCCCTTAACACCTCTGACGGTGTATGAAGAACCGGTAATCGATAATATGCTTTCATCACTTACAGACCATATAAGCTGTGCATTATACGCCTCTGCCGGTGATGCTGCAACCGTGAAATTCACACTGTCACCCGTGTACATGGTACGCTCCATTGTGCAAGGCACTATCGCCTTAAGCGGTGTCACTACGGACACATAGCAAGTAGCCTCTACACCGCTCGCCTTGCCCTTGGCAGTGATGAGTGCAGAGCCGAGGTTTATGGGGTCAATAGTTCCCTCGGAATTAACCGTGGCAACGTTTATATTTGATGAAGTGAATTCCACTTCCTCACCGTTTTGAACAGTCGCATTTAACTTGGCACTCTCACCCTTAAATGCAGTGAGCATGATTTTGTCAAGTGTTACGGCTTTTTTTGTGGTGTTCCACACTTTGAAATTATCAAATTCAAGCTGTGAAACCCACGCTTCCAAACCGACAGTGCCCTTTGTTTTAAATATCGGAATTATGCCGAGCTTGTTAAAGCTTCCGGAAGCCTTTCGCTTTAAGTATACGGATGCGGCTTTTTCGCCGGCTTCAATTCTAACTGTATACGGTACTTCGCTCTCCAACGCCTGAGGTATTGTACCGCCCGACTGAACACCGCTTTCATCGGATTTGTACTGGAACTGTGATCTGTAGAAGAATACGCAAGTTCCTCTGAGTGAAAATCCAAACCAAAAACTGTTATCATCGGGTTCAGCCTTTATGGTGAAATCACATTCCATGTTAAAGTTTTCCCAGTTGTCGTTTACACTGTAAATTGAAGAAAGCTCTTTAACATTGGTTTTAAGCACGCCGTCCTCGGGGGTCATATTATTATATACGCTCCAGTGAGGCTGCATTATGGAGAAGTCGTCCGAAAAATCCGGAACACCATCTGCCGATACAACAGAGTCACCGCTTTCGGGTGCAATAATCTCCGTACCGCCTGTGGTCTGTACATCAGAGCCGCCGAAGGATGGAGCCGCGGATACAGACATACTGAAAATCAGCAGTATTGTTATAATTTGAGCTAAAATTCTTTTCATATGCTTCTCCTTATTCGGGGATATAGGTATTAGGATCCCAGTCCTTAATGATGTAATCCTCTATTTTATTGCCCTTTTTCTCCCATTCCTTCAAGCCTTCATTGTATCTGTCGGTAAGGTCTTTGAGTCCCTTCTTAACGTCGAGCTGTCCCATAACCATCGCCGTGAAGGCTTTTTCGTAGTTGTCGCCCTGGATAGCCGGATTGGGTTTCTTAGGTGTATCTATGTGGTGAATTCTGACTCCTTCATCGGGGAGGTAAAGCTCCTTGTAACCCTTGAGGTCACTTTCAAGTGTGTCTAAATTTCCTATATCCTTGTAGGTTGATACGATTACGCCGGCATCCTGCATAGCCTTCGCGTATTCCTTACTGTGCAGATATTCCCAAACTATGAGCTGCTCCTTTGGATGCTTGCTGTTGGCAGTCATGTATTTGCCGCCCGTTGAACCTGTACCGCCCGGATAAGAACCGGTAATCTCACCTGTGAAGGTAGGAATGTTTGTAAGTCCCCACTCCATCTGACAGGGGAACTGATTGTTAAATACGCCCACATCCCAGCGCATACCGAGCATCATGCCGACATTTCCTGCGGCGAACTGCGCTCTGGCGGTGTCGTTATCCAAAGTCGTAGGTGACGGGAAGGTGGAACCGTCATTTATGATATCTTTGTACATATTAATCATATCTTCATAGATGCTAAAGTCGAACTTACCTGTTGCATTGTCAAATCCGTCATTATTATACTTATCGGACGGTGCTCCGGCTATCATGACGTACCATCTGCCGAAGCCTTCGTTTTTAAACGGAAGTGCAAAGCCGTACTTTTTACCGCCGCCGTTTTTGGTGAGGATTTTAGCATATTCTCTCACTTCTTCCCATGTTTTCGGAGGATTCTCCGGGTCAAGACCGCACTCAGCGAACATCTCCTTATTATAGATAAGTCTGCATGTACCGCCCTGTACCATACCTACAGTATAGTATTTTCCGTCAGCCGCTTTTGTAACAGCACCTTCCGCGAGCTCACCTTTATACTTGTTTACCATATCGTCGTCAAGAGATCTGAGCCAGTTTTTCTTAAGCGCCATATCCATGGTCGACTCTGACATGCCCTCTATGATATCCGGTGCTGTTCCCGCCTGGAGAGCAACACGAATGTATTCACTTATGGAGTCATCTTTTTCTTCATATTTGATAACTATATTGTGCTTATTGTTTTTGTTAAAATCATCAATAAATTTTTGAATTGCGCCCTTATCCGCACCGCCTCTGGCAAGAACAGAAATCTCAACCTTGCCCTTGGTGCTTTTATCCTTCGAGCCGCAGCCTGCCATAGTGAATATCATACACAGGCACAGCATAAATGCCACTACTCTTTTAATCATAACTTTTTCCCTTTCTGCGGCAGCTGCCGCTTATACGTCATTAATTAATTGTATAAATGTAAAAATAAATAGTGCTGACAGCTTTTAACTGCCCCTAATAAAGCATTACACACACGGGTATGACTTTGATCCGCCCATGTAGATTAATGCATGTATTTCGCTTCTTACGGCTGTGCCGTAAATGTAATAGGTTCAAGGTACGGTGCTAAATCGCCGTTAATGTTTTTCCAACGGAAGAATTTGATTACGGGATTTTCTGTACCCTGAGGAATGGTGAAATTAAATTCCGTACTTGCAGTCACGTCCATGGGGATTACGTTCATAAGCTGACCCTTTCCGTAAAGCGCACCGATGAGCTTTCCGTCTGTACCTGTAGCTGCGATAGTTACCTTGTAGTCCGCACCGCCTGCGATGTATGCTGTAGGTGCATATGTACTTTCTGCGGTTTTAACCTCAAGCTTGACATCATCTACGGAAACTCCGAGAGGCTGATACACTTCAATATTCTTTATGTATACCTTGCGGTTGATGCCGTCATTTCCTGCCGAGTAAATATTAAGCGTATATTTCGTAGTAGCATCAAATATATTCGCAGAGCTTACGGGGTCGCTTGTAATTATCTCATCATCACAAACAGCGCTTACAGTTAAAACACCGTAGCTATACTTAAAAATAAGCCTCAGAGTATCGTCAGTTTTTCCATAAAGATTGAAGTTTTCTGCTGTCGGGTACTCATTTTTACTCTGTAACCACATTTCCATTTTACCGTCACCCTTCAAACGCATATTTACGTTCGATTTAGCGGTATCTTCTGGCTGGAAGCTTATATATACGGTTTCATCAAGGCATTTACCACCAAGTGCATCAAACAGTGTGATGTCAGCAACGAAATTATCGTAATACCCATCATAAGACGGTGTATAAAACACAGAACCTGATTTGAATAAGCCACCATTAACATCGGTTTCAAGTTCATTCTCGTCTGAATTAGATGTCCATTTTGATGAATCTGAAAAATCATCCATAAAAATATTTTTTCTTGATTCCGTTTTTTCAAAATCATTAATTCCTCTTACCTTAACATTCTTAAAGCTGAGCGAACCAACGTTACCCCATCCGCACCAAGTTCTGAATCCGACTTTAACAGCCGAGTCCTTTCCAAACCATGCACTTATATCATTCACTGCATTAAAGGGTTCATCATTCATTGTGGTACCCGATGCATAAATCACACCGTTTACATAATCAACCTGAACATTTTTAACCTCAGAAGTAACCTTTTCACTGCTCCAAGCAAAAACAGTTGCTCCACTATCAGTAGCACTGAAATCAACATTACTTGCATTTTTTCCGCCGGTCAACTGAAGTACCACATTATCATCATGCTTGTGAACAGATGCCATAACAAAAGCATCTTCATAATTCGGATCTCTGAACTGTACATGAAAATTACCGACAGAGCTTGCCAAGTCATTATCACTTAAATTTTCACTGTTTATCAGAGTATATGATATACCTACTGCCTTTTTTGCTGTAGAACGCGGATAGGCATCTCCATATCCACCCATTTTAACACTGCCGTCGCTGTTATTAGTGTAGCTTGGTGAACCGGAGGTACTCCACTTCGTAAGATCATCACTTGCAAAAACCGTTTCAAGCATTGGTTTTCCATACGTTTCGTCGGCAAATACAATTGTGGGCACAAGCATTGTAGCCATCAATGCGCACACTGCAATTAATGCCATTAACTTTCCTGCAAAATTTCTTTTCATTTTTTAAAACTCCTCTCTTTTTTAGTGCTGAGCACATTTATATCATACCGGTTAAAAAAATCCGGATTATGATTTTAATAAAACTGCTTATTCGGTTCAAGTACATAAGCTAAGACGAATTTTATAGATTCAATCGACCGAATATGTGCTGACAACGATTTCGTTGCCGAGGCACTCTGCTGTAACTGCGGTTCGTTCTGCGACCGTTACGGTCTTAGTAATACCTTTACAAATAATTTGAGCAGTTTTTACATTGCCCTTTTGCGTCCAATCGGTGTTAAGAAGCATAAATATCGTCTTGTCTCCGTCTTTCCGTTTAGTCCAGAATATTTCTTCCGATGGGTCGGACACATATTCATCTCCCAGGGTTTCTGCGGCAAGTATTTTAATCCACGCCGCCGAGAATCGCTGAAAGCGCTGATGTCCCGGGTACGCCCATTGCGTAAAGGTGTAAACCGTACCTTTTCCGATACTGCATTTAACCAGAATCGGTTTTCCGGATTCAAAGTCCCATGCCACTGCTTCCGCTCCGCGAAGTTCCACATTTGCCAGATATGCTACGCCGTCCTCATCCTCACTGTCATTCGGCAGAGATGACAGGACCGGTTCATCAATCAGTTCCCTTCCGCGGCAGTTCCACTGTCCGCAATATTCATCTCCCCTGCCGATTACCTTAATACCGCACAGGTCACTAACATCGCCATCGTTATAAAGGTTCACATCATTAAAGTCCTTCAAAAATTCGCGACGTGTGTTTGTACTTAACTGCATGATACCGATAAGCAAGGTACCGCCGTTTTCGACATATGCTTTAAGCTTGGCGTAATCCTCATCTATCATGGTATTCCAGCCGCAATGTATGAGAAGCTTGTAGCTTTCGAGGTACTTTTCATCAGCCTCCGCGGGAATGCAGTCAAAGTCACCGTACGGTGTGCCCGAAAAGAAGAATCTTCTTTTATCGAACCTCTGTCTCATAGGCATCGTACATGCACCTGGCATGAGAACATCCAAAAGGTGCTGTGATTTCTCCGGCTGGCAGTGTCCCCACTGCGGCATGTCATTTCCGAACATACCCCACACCGAATAGTGAGGGTCCTGCTCGGTATCACATATAAAGCCATTGAACGGTGCGGCATACCTGCCGTCGATATAGGCAATGCTTCTGACATGTTTTCCGCGGCGCGGATGTGTTTTCACAAATTCAAAAAATCTGCGTGTCATGTCGCGCTTGCCCTTGGCAAGCTTATCACTCCAAGCCTGGCGTTCCTCCTTCCATACGCTGAAAAGAGAATCCTCCTCGTATATCACCTCCGCACCCATCATCCACGGCTGCATAAGCGACAAAAAGTACTGTCCGAGATGCGTTTCATGATACGGCTGATATCCGTGCTGAATCGCGATATGTACGCCCCAGCTACCTTTTCCAAGTGCTTCCGCCGCCGGTCGTGCGCGGGTCAAAAGTGTCATGGTATGACCGACCATGGTTTCGGCTCTAACAAAATCTGCGCCGGCAAGAAATGAATATCTGATTCCGCCGGAGGCATCACCGAAGGCAGCGGTTTGGCACACCTTATGTGCCCTGTCTATCTCAATTTTAAGAAAATCAATGTATTTTTCCGATGCTTCCTTCATATCGGACGAAGCATACGGCTCCGTGGGGTCGCATGCATACACCCTTCCGGGATACTCATGCATACCGCAGTCATGGAAGCAAGCCTTCGCACCGTCTGCCAGATATCCGCTGTCAAAATTATTGGTATCACTCACATAAATACCGTGTTCTCTGCAATACTTACCCCACTTATACAGTAATTTATCATCTACCGGATTGGGCAATGCACTTCTGAATACCACGTAATTTCCCATACGCGTATGCTGTGTGTAGTCAAGCACGAAATCCATAAATCCGTTTTCGTCATGCGGCACGACCGTCATGTCATAGCCGACCTTTACGGGTGGATTCTCTTCGGTGCAGTCATAAACTTTAATCGTTTTCTTATCGGTGGGTGAACATATTTCCGCTGTACCGATATTGGTGGAGGCAAAACGAAATTCATTCCATCCATTTTTGCAGTCGACAATGATTTTTTTATCATCAACAGCTATCGGCATTACGCCGTCTGCCGCAGAAAACACCTTTCCCACAAGCTGCTCGCCACTAAGAGACCAAGCCGGTACACTAAGCTCGCCGTGGCTGTACTCCAGATGTTTCATCACTATGCGCATGACCGCAAGGCAGTTATTTTCATTATTGTTTTTAAGACCGAAAATATGCTTTCCGGGCGTTACAGACACCGTTTTAAAATCATCCTCCGGAAGCTGTACGAAATGGTCGTGCGAGCGGTAGAACCGTTTATACGAAAGTACAGTTTTGCCGTCGCAAAGTATTTCAAGTGGAAAATAATCGCTTATCTGCACTTCCTTTTCTGAAGAATACGGCGGTGCACCCATAGCGGTGATGTGTACCAGTTCCTCGCAGACATCGGCACCGTTTTCGGGAACGGTATATTCCCATTCGGCTGTCGCACCGGGCTCAATCCAGGCGGTATCCATGCGCGCCCATTTACGCTTATCCGCCCTTATATCGAAAGGTTTAAAAAGCTTTTCTCCGTCCTTTGGCGGATTCTCAAACCACAGATACCCGCTGAGCGTTATCATGATACTGTTTCCGAGGTACTTAGGTCCTACAGGAAATTCCAATCTGCCCTTACTCAACAGCTCATGTGCGCTGAAGCAGACAGATGCCGAAGCCGAGTTTACACAAAACACTGTTTTATCTGCCGCCTCTGCTGCAACCCTCACACCTGCCATGCCTCTTTTTGTGCGGCTTTGCCATGAATTGCCTTCAAGCTTCGTTTCCTGAGCCGTAAGAACTGGTCCGAACCACGTATACGGGTAGTCCAGCGCGTAAACCTCATTTACACTGCCGACATCGCAGGTTATCGAACCGTCCCATATATATACGGGATGATAATGACGTCTGGAATACAAATATTGATATCCCCAATCTATTCTAAAATCAATTTTCATAGGCTACCTACCAATAATAAGCGAATCGGATGCCAATACGCCGTTTGCGAAGCTGTCAAAGGACATCACCTTCACAAACTGTCCGTCCTTAACGTCAAAATCCGCATCGCACGTTTCAAAAACGTTTACCGAATTATAATAGTACACACTTTCTACGCGGTATTTATCCGTTGTACCGCTGCACAGGGCAATCAACATATCGGCAGAGGCATTTGAAGGATTATTCGGAAGCATCGTGATTTTAACATTCACTTTACCGTTTTCAAGCTTATCAAGCACTGTTCCACCCTCGGCGGTAAGCACCGGTCTGCCTACCGTATAATCCGAATCATAAGTTTTGGCTTTGATATCGGTTGTGTACTTATCTATTTTCTGTCCCTCGGCATTTGTCATGCCATTTACACTGAGCTTTAAGCTCTCACCGGGTGTAAGCCATGTACCGTCATTTAATACAAGGTTAAACTCGCTGTCTGACACCTGTTCAACACTTACGGCAACGGATGTCGTATCAGATTTTAAAAGCTTAATATTATCTGATGTAACGGTGTTTGATACATCCGTCGTAAACTTCACATTGAGCTTACTTCCCGGCTGAATGTCGATTTCATCGGTATCAAGCTTCGGTTTAAACGGATCAAGAGTTTCGATTTTCACGTTCTTTATCTTAGTAGAGCCCGCATCGACCGCATAGGAATAAAATGCCACACCGTAACGCACACCCTGACGTATCATACCGTATTTCGCATCTGTCGGGTCTGTGGAAGCCGACTTTTCAGTACCGTCGGTATATCTGAATTTAATGGTAACAACACCACCGATAATGGAAAATTCGGCATACTCCGCATAAGCGTTATCGGAATTTCTGGCAGCTATGTCATAAAGACGTGTCCATGTATCGTTTCCGCTTTTATCGGCTTTAACCGATGATGCCCAGTCGGTAAATTCCACAAACGGGTCTGAGCCCTCAGGAACTCTGGTAGCCGCTCTGAAAAAGTCGCTCGGGTTATCAATGTTAAAGAACTGCATGTACAGGTTATTGTCACCCCAAGCATCTGCATCAAAAGATACGCGGATATCCTCGGCACCGATTGTAGCAGAAGGTATGAGCAATTTATTAAATGTACCCAAAACAGCATAGCCGTCTTTATTAACCGAAAGTCCTGCGCTGTCCTCCCAACTGTCCAAATCCCCGGACGACATATCGTCATAGAACTGCTGTGTCCATGCAAAAGCCGGAACCGTACTGAAAAGAAGAAGCGAACAGCACATTAAAGCTACAATAATTTTTTTCATATTCAACCACCTCACTATTTAATAATAACAATGCATTTAACAGATGCTTCCGTATAATATATACAGATTTCCTGTCCGACTGCCAAATCCGCCGATGTGCATTTCTTAACCTCATCATCTCTTAAGTCTGCCAAAAGCACATTCGGTCTGAAAGGCATTATATCACCTGCGGCAGTTTCGAGGTAGTATGTGTTTTCTGTGTATCCTATGATAGTTCCACGCAAACCGTAACGTCCTCTGGCACCATCTTTTACGACAAGTCCGGTATCTTTTTCCGCATCATAAAGCTTCATAGCCTGAGATATCTGCTTATTTGCAGTGTTATACGTGTAAAGAATCATATCTCCGGGATGCAGATTTTTAGTTTTTGTATAATTTCCTATATTAAGCTGTCTGCCGTCGAGGATATTTGAAGTCGCTGTAACCTCTCTGTCCTTTTCATCGAGTATGGTTCTAAAATCGCCGAGAACCGCCAGAGTAACACCGTCGGAGCTCCAGTCGATATTACTTTCATCGATTGAGTATTTTACCGCAGCGACCGTCACAAGCTTAGAATCCTTCGCCGCGTAGAGGTCTACCTTACCGAGCGGAAGACCGTTATTATGAGTTGACATATCGTACAAGGTGTAGTCCTCATCGGTAGCGGATGAATCAGTCGGAACCGCAAAGTACACAACACTGCCCGAAGTGTATGTATTCGGATACAAGCCGTTCGCTGTAGCTTCCATTGAATTAAACGCCGCATCATCACTGCTGTAATATGAGCTTACTGATGTATCGTGGTGAATCATTCTGATTTCACGTGAGAGGTCATCGGCAATGTCCGCATCATATTCAAATTCGGCAGGATATATATCCGTCACCTCATTTTCTTCATTTACCTTATAAAATACAGGTCTTCTGTTTACGGTTTTCTCATATGCGGAATTCCAAATCAAGCTTTCGTTTGTGTCAGTCAGTTTCACATCATTTACTCTTGCCTTATCGGCAAAATAGAGTGTCACGCTCTCGCCGTCGGAGCCTACAACCTTCATTTTGCGGTTTGTTTCAATACCGCCGTCTTTTCCGTATGCAATAAGGAAACCGATTTGTTTTTCGCTTGCACTGTATTTGATAACGGCAACCTTACCGTAAGAGTTGATATACAGCACTGCCTGTGCATCGAGTATTATCTCGGACGGGCACACAACGTCAACCGTATAATTTTTATCATCTACTGTCAATATCGTATTCGTTCCGGAATTATTTACAGTGGTAATCTTTCCTTCAACTGTAGTATAGCCGGTATACACATCCACATATTTGCCGTCAACGCTTTCAAATACAGTGATGACCGTATCGGGGACTATAGTATCAAATGCCGCGATTTTACCGGTCGAATCAAAGATTCTTACCGTCACATCAAGCGGGTCGAGATTAAGTATTCTGGTGTTCTGCTTATCGGAAACCTCATCGATTACGGTTTTGGCTTCTTTATTGACAGAGCTTACGTAATAGGTGCTGTAAGCGTAGCTTAATGCCACATCGTACACGCCGTTGCCGTCATTGTCTATGAAAGTAACCTCTCCGTTGTTTACCAAAATATGATTGTTTGTATAGTCAATCAAGGTCTGTTCATTGTATATAACAGTGAGTGCCGGTGATGTGTGCAGAGTTTTCTTTTTACCGTCCACATAATATGTGAGAGTATTTCCCGAATAGCTTCCGAGGTCAGCGCTTACAATGTTTACAATTTTATTTGTATCATCGCTGACTACATAAACTATCCTGTCCGCCGCGCCCTTTACATCTTTATAGTAAGCACTTACCTTCTGTCCCAAAAATCCTGCTACGTTTGAGCTGCCGGCATTGTATTCTGTACCGCCGATAACAACTATAATATCAGAGCCGAGGTCGGGCTGTGTGAGGGCAGTTCTGCCGTTTGAAGTAACCACGCCTTCTGTTTTATGTATATCATAAACCTCGGTAAGCGGCGTCAAACCGTTCTCAGAGCGGTATTCAAAGGATTCACCCATACTCTGAACGAGCATCACATCTGTTTCTGCCGCATTGGCAGCCATTTGAAGCAAATCATAAATCTTAAGTGTACCGCTTGATACCACGTCCTGATTAAGCTTAAGACGATTGGCTGTCTGTACGTATCCTACCGGATATCCGCCGAGTGATTCGGCACGCGGAGTATAACCGAGAGCGCAGACAAACATTTTATCAGCCTGTTCAAGTGTAACTATGCCATCGGGTTCAAAGTTATCCGCCTTTGAAACTATACCGCAGTTTGCTGCTGTATTAACGGCATTAAATGCCCAGTGTGACGACTCCACATCGCCGAAAATCTGCTGTGTCGAGGTCAATGCCGAAACTGTCAGTTTAGCAGCAAGATATGCGCTATGCGCTCTTGTGGCAGGTGCGGATAAATCGGTAAATTTATCTCTCGCATCTCCCAAAATGCCAAGTCCGGTAAGAAAATTTAAATTTTCAACCGAGAGCTGAAGCGTTTCGACGGTCTGCACGTCCGCCGCACCCTCATCAGCAAAGCAAGTAACATTAAATGCACATACGGTAAGTATAAGAGCAAGTATAAGTGCTGTTTTTCTCATCAGTTTTTACCTCCCATACGAATAACTATTTCATACAATATTTTCGCAGCTTCACCTCTGGTAGCATTTGACTTCGGATTAAAGCTTCCCGATTCATCCCCCGAAACAATACCTGTACTTTTAAGATAATTAACCGCTTCTTTTGCATAGTCGGCAATCAAAGCATCATCGGCAAAAGATGAAGTTTGCGACTGCGCGAGGGCTGTACCTTTTTTCTGCAAGACACGGTAAATCATAACCGCCATGTCCTCACGTGTAATTTGTCTGCCTGTACCGAAAATACCTTCACCGATACCGTTTACGATGCCGTCATTTGCCGCAGAAATTACGAATTTTTCATACCATGAATCCTTCACTACGTCAGCAAAGCCATTTTCACCGTCGGAAATCTCGAAGTCAAAGGCTGTATAGACAAGCTTCAAAAATTCCTCACGGCTTATCTCATTTTGAGGTTTAAAAAGTTTGGTGCTGTTTTCAAAATAGCCGTTTATTACGTTATTTTTTGTGAGGTAATCCACGGCATTATATGCGAAATGCTCTTTTCTGAGGTCAGCAAATTCAGAAGACGGAACGTCTGTAACAGTGCCGGGGACAAATCCGCTGTCCACCGACATGCTTGTGCTCCTGCCGTTCGACGAACCACCCGACGAGTTGCCGGAGCCGCCGTTATCATCATCATTAAATGCCGCTTTAATAACTGTATTCATAGCAGAAATTGTCGTTGTTCTGTCCTTAAGAAGTGCATTGCATACATCTATCTTCTTGGCGTCATCTTTTTTATACTCGTCCATTACGCTTTTCATGGAGCTGTCCTCGTGAATAAGCACATCCGCATAATTTTCAAGCATTTTTATGAGCGGTGCATTCCTGTCAAGCTTTGCCACATATGACAAAAGCACTGATTCTCTGAGAGTATATTTAAGCGAATCTGCCGAACCGTCAAGCGCATTGCGGTTATCAAAAAATCTTGTTTTAAAATCGCTTAAAACTTCAGCGGGCATATCGTTGTAGCCTTCATCAAAAAGTGTCGAATCAACCATACTGTCGTATTTGTCGATAAGTGCATAAAATTCATCGGTTGTTTCGGCTTCGCTTAAAGCGCATTGCAATATTCTGTAATTAAGCTCGTTTTGCACAGACGTGAAACTGTCAAAGCTGTCGCGCACCGAATAGGCACCGTTTAAAACAGCCGACTGATTTTTCAAGGTTGTCCAAGGCTCAAGGAGCTTTACATCAAGAGCCTCGGCGGTAACAGCAAAATAACCGTACATTTCACTTGAATCCTTCGACTGCTTTATGTTTAAAAGTGTCTGTTCCAAGCCATCGTTATCAATGTATTTAAGAACAGCGGTTTCCTTGGTACCGTCGGGTGATACAAGCTTTACATCAAAATTTATCACCTGCTTGTTTGTGCTTTCCGGCATAAGTATGTCATGTTTAAAATCACCGTCGCTGTCGGCTTTGACTTCACCGACATATGCGATAGTGTTTGACTGCTTACCGTCCGTAACAGATGCGACCGACGGATATGTTACCCAAATTCCTGCGGTTTCGTTCGGATGCATGCCCTCACCCTTTACAGTGACAGTTGCATTGACGATATCCTTGTCAACACTTGTGATTGTTGCCGCATTGGCACTCATAACCAAAAGTGCCGCCGACATTAAGCTGACTATTTTCTTCATAATATCTCCCCTTTTTTATTATCCTTTTAATCCACCGAGTGTAAGACCCGATATAAACTGTTTGTTTGCCAAAATATAAACTATAATTATAGGTACGATAGATATATTTGCACCCGCCAGTATTACAGACCACAAGGTCGCCATTTCGCCGTTCGTTTTCATTTCAACGATTCCGACCGCAAGGGTCTTTATAGCCGGATTTCCGGCAGTGAGAATCATGGGCATCAAATACGAATTCCATGAGCCTACGAAAGCAAACAATGATATAACTCCAAGTACCGGCTTTATAAGCGGCAATATAACACGCAGATAAATGGAAAAGAATCCGCAGCCGTCTATCGAAGCGGCTTCGTCATATTCCTTCGGAACGCCCAATATATATCCCTTTACCAGAATAATGTTATACACCTGTGCTCCGACAGATACAAACACAAGTCCGAAAAGGCTTGAATTAAGTTTTAAATCGATACACAGCTGATATGTCGGATACAATGTTGCAGAACCCAGTGCCAAAAACATCGACCACAGATATACTGTATTTATTATCCCGCTCCCCGGAAATTTCTTTCTGGTAAGAGCGTATCCCGCCATAGATGATATGATAAGTGCAAAAAGTACAACCGCAATCGACACTATCACGCTGTTTAATGCATTTCTGAAAAACTTCACGTTTTCCCACGCATATATGTAATTGCTAAAAGTGATTTTCTCTGGGAAAAACTTACCGCTTGAAAGTAGCTCCATGTTTTCCTTAAAAGCACCTGACAGCGAATATGCTATCGGAAAAACGGTGATAACCGTTATAGCTACCAAAAGCAAAAACAAAAGAAAATGCGATACATGGACCTTTAAAGCATCATTCTTTTTCATTACATCACCTCCTCGGCTTTTTTGGAAAACAGATTATATATAACCGTTATGATTCCTATAACAAAGGAAGCCGTAACTCCGCAAGCTGCGCCATAGCCGTACTGAGGCATGGTAGAGCCTGCAAAAAACTGATTATATATATACAGCGGCATAACCTCCGTAGCGTGACTCGGACCGCCGTTTGTCAAAACCAATATAGAATCCATGCCCTGCAGTGCTCCTATAAGCGAAAGCATAACGACAGTTCTGAGAACCGGCAGAAGCATCGGCAAGGTGATTGAAAAGAACTGTCTGATTTCCGAAGCACCGTCAAGTGATGCGCTTTCATATACGTCAAGCGGTATACCCTGAAGTCCTGAAAGCACCAAGAGCATATTATGACCAAACGATGCCCAAAGAGAAAACATGACACACATCCACATAGCCATTTTAGGATTCTCGAACCAATTAATTTCACCGATACCGAATTTGGCACAAATCTGATTGATAACACCGTTGTACGGCGAAAACATAAACGAAAACACCAGACTCATTACCGCTGCACTGGTTATAGCCGGCATATAGTAAGCCCCTCTGAAAAATCCGCGTCCCGGAACTTTTTTGTTCAATACAGCCGCGAGTACAATGGCAATAGGAACCTGAAACACTAAAAGCTTTAATGCAAACTCAAGTGTATTAAGCACGGAATTCCACCACATGCTGTCACAAAGTACTCTTTTAAAATTATCAAGTCCGATAAATATCTTATATGTTACACCGTCGGTATCATAAAACATATTTATAATTACCCACAAAAGCGGATATAGCGTCAGAAGGCAAAACATTATAAGCGACGGCATAACCATAAGATATGCCGAACCGTTTTCTTTGAAAAACCGCTTAAATGCGCTCGGTGATTTTGAAATTGAATTTGTTTTTTTCATATCGCATCTCCTTAATTTAATATATATTCGACAGCTCTCATTTTGGGAGTTAAGTCTTCATTTTTCCATATCATGAATTTAACCGATGTGGTCTTTCTGTCACCGTCAGCCGATGCTACGCATTCTACCGCACCGTTTTTATACTCGGATACAACTGCATCTATCAATTCTCCGTCACTGTAAAAAGCCGCTATGACTTTATCATTTTCATTTAAAGTACCTTCAAAATTCGGTATAAATTTATTTACCGTTCCCGAAACAGGTCGGTCGGACAGCTCAAATCCGCTGTCGGTTTTAACATAAATGTCAAGATTTTTCAATGTAAATGAATCGTCGGCAGCGGTTATATTCACAGCCGTGTCCGCAGCAGCTATCTTTAAATTGTCAATTAAAATTTCATCTCCGCTTTCTTCGTGAATATAGTTATAAATTCTGATGCCGTATTTTACACCTTTTCTGAGCATACTCACATTATTTCCGTTTTCATCAAGGTATTCATACGAATACGGTCTGCCCTTTTTATGAAGTGCTTCGATAAATTCGGGTTCGTTACTATCCTTTATATAAGAATACAAAAGACCGTCATTAAGCTCGAATTTTATCGTCTGCCATTTGCCTCGCGTATTTGCCGAAACACCGAATTTATGATATTTACCCTTCAAATCCATAACCTCCGCATTTGACATTCCGTCCTTTTCATCCATAACGCGAACATACAGGATTTCTTCGGGGTTATCCGCATTGTAAAACTGTATATACATTCTTTTTGAATAACCGTATACATCATACTCTACAGTTAAACTTTCGGAAGCAATCTTTGATTTGGGTTCCAATACCGTATTCCAATGTGCGCCGTCAAGCTTAAGCTTACCGTCAGCTGTTATTTCCCAGTTATTTTCATTATCCCACTGTTCAAAGCCATTTTCAAAGCTGTCATCGACTATCTCGGTTAAATGCGGCTTAATCTCATTTTTCGGGTCGGGTATAACCTGCTCACCGTTTACATCCGGTATCAAATCTGCCCTCAATATCGAATAAGGCTTCATTAATATAAAGCTTTCATGCGGCATTGATTCATCATAATATTCCGGCAGTGGTATGTCATCGACATTATCCGTAAACAAATCTCCGTCATTTACCGCAAGCTTCGGCACCGGATTGGAACCGTCACCGTAGACCATACGCTTTTTAAGCATGTATCCGGGCAGATAAACCTTTATATCGTATTCCGAATTATTTACAAAAACCGCTTCATTAATATTCTCACCATCGCCGAATGCCCATGCATTCAAGCGGGAAACATCCACCTTCATATCATCTCCGGGATTTACACTATGCTTATAGAACAAATCCGTATCCTCCATATCGGTAACGAGCGGATATATATGTGTGTTCTTTTCAAAAACATCGCCCACAACGGACAAGGTGTAGTATGACGGATATTTTTGAACATCACATTCGGATTTTGCATCTGTGGCTTTCTGTACGCAGCCGAAGCCCTGGTTGTCATTGTACAAAAAATACGCTGCCATCGTAACGTTATCTATAGCCGTCCAGTCGAAGAATCTCTGCATATAGCTCATGGCGTTTCCGAGTGATTTCATATATTGGTTACGAGCGGCACGGCTCTGTGAGGCATCTTTCCACAAAAGATTCATCGGCAAATCGCCGAATTCATTGAGCCATATTTCTTTATCGGCAAACCATTTATTGTGTAAATTCAAACCATATTTAATCGATGCAGAGTCAATAGCAAAATCCTCCATAACGCTTTTGGTGGTTTTATCGGTTGTGGAATTGGTTGTACTTCCGGAATATTCGTGTATAACTACAGCATCGAAGTAGTCCTTGTTAGCCAAGATAGTTGAATTCCACTTTCCGAGAAGTTCGCTGTTACTTTTTGAATATAATCTATCTGACACATAGTCTATCAACGGAGCGCCGATTTTAACATCCGGATACTTAGCTTTAACGGCAGGATAAAGCTTTTTAAGAAAATCCGTATAATCTGTTGCCTTGGCAATTTTAAGCGGCTCATAATCCTCCATTCTGCCGTCGTACACCTCTTCAAATATTCCGAGGCATATCTCGGTATCGGGTGCTGCCTTTTTAATTTCCTCTATAAGTCCCAATATTTTATCCGTACTGTCATAATAATAATCAAGCGTAAGGTTTATCGGTATGCCAAGCTCATTAGCCGCTCTGTACATATCACTTACGGAATATCCGACATCATCACCATTATAATACTTGCCGTTTACATAGTCATAACCGTCAAAAAACTTTCTGAACTGCTGAACCTTCATCTCACGAAGATTCGGAATTTGGCTGTCGACATATTCATTAATTACGGTTTTGTCTTGCCCGTTTTTAAGCATAGCCATCTCTGTATTGACAGTCAATCCGAACATGTGTGTGGGTATTTTTCGTTTGACATTGCCAACTTCAAATTTCTGAGCTTTAATTTCCGAGCTTTTTCCTTTTACCGTTATGTATTCATCGTATACGATGCTGTTGTTCTCCTTTGACCTTGCGGTAATACGAACATTTTTTGCCGGATTGAGCGCCCTCACACCTCTCGAAAGAACAGTATCACCGACAAGTTCGATTGCTTCGGGATTGCTTGTTTTCCATTCAAGTTCATTGTTTGAAGCGTTCGACGGTGAAATACCCACCAAAATATTTTTTGTATCTCCAACCGTCATTTCACAATATTTACCGCCGCCGTTCAAAGCGGTTACCGGGTAACTTCGTATCACATCATAAGATGCTGTATATGTTTTATCACCGACTGTCACGGTGGCTGTTATGCATCCGCAATCATCGCCCTCTTCCGTACCTGCCGTAACAGCACCGTCCGAATCCACCGAAAAATTCTCACCAGTACAGGTATAAGATACGCTGTCGGGTTTAACTCCGTTTTTATTTTCAAAATGTGTCAAAACAGTTTGCCCGACAGGAATTTTAACAATCTTTTTTGAATAGTATATAGGTTCGAAGGCTTTTTCCGAAATCTCCACACTGTCAATAGCCGCTATACATCTATAACTTGCGAATGATATCGTACCGGCTCCGCTGCCATCAAATTCACCGGTCCACTTGGTGATATAACTATTCTCAGATGCTTTCTTCACTTCGGCGGTAACAGTCGTATCTTCGGCAGTTATACGCATCGTGTATTTTATGCCTTCTTCAAATTTATATCGGCAATCCGGAGGCTGTGTCTTTGCCGCAGGAAGGGTATAAAAACCGTTTTGATTTACTACAAAATGTATCTGTGAATCCGTACCGCCTCTTATGTATATCCCGAACCAATCGCCAAGTTCCTTTATCGTAAATTCTATAGTCATTGTAAAATCTCGGTATTTTTTCGCAGTCACGCCTTGAAGCTCTGTCACGGCAACCGTTTTATATGCATCTGTTGTAAGGCAGCCGTCGATTATACGCATCTGAGAGCCGGTATTTTTCCAAAAAGCCATGCCGTCGTTAAAATCCTCATAAAAACTCTGCGTATTCTGCCCTGTATCCCTGGCATAAGTCACAGGCACAGCCGAGTTTATCACTGTCATTGCAAGTATTGACGACAACAGTTTTTTCACATTCATAAATTTTGAACCTCACCTTATAATTTGTATAGAATAAAAACAATTCGGTATTGATAATACCGTAATATGATTTTTCGTATCAAAGCAAACTATGCAGTCTGCTCATTATAATTAATTTTAACAAATCGCCTTTTTTCTAAAAACCATCTATGTACTTAAATAGGTATAAATTTCTACTTGTAAAATTATGCATTTTTTACAGTATTTCAGTGGCATTTGAGCATTTTTTTGCTTTGTGCATGCACACAAAAATAAGGCGGGGAAGCTATCCCTGCCTCGAATTTAAAATCTGAATCTATAACTACAGATTTTTACTGAAAAACTCCTCAAGTTTTGCTATTGATTTATCTTCGGTATCTCCCATAGATGTCACGGATATTTTATCATCATATTTTATACACAGACCCATAATTGACAAAAGCCGTTTTGCGTCTGCCTGCTTATCGCCCTTGCAAATAATAATTTCATCATCAAAAGCCTTTGCGAGATTTACCAAAGCACCTGCCGGACGTGCGTGTATTCCGTCTTTATCGGTTATCACATAATCAAATGTTTTCATCTTTTTCTTCCTTTCATCTTTTTACATAGCTTTTCCTTATTATTAACAAAATATTCAATATAATTTAAATCTAAATAGTGATTTTAAACACTGTATTTTAAAAAATTTCAAGAAATTCAGAAAAAAGTGATTTTTTTGCAATAAAGGTATTGACATTTTCAAAAAAACATATTATAATAACAAAGTCGCTTGCAGTTGACAAGCATTAATACGGCGGCATAGCTCAGTTGGCTAGAGCATGCGGTTCATACCCGCAGTGTCGATGGTTCAAATCCGTCTGCCGCTACCAAAACAGTAACCCTGTAATTACGCTAAATACAGCATAATTACAGGGTTTTATCATTTGTGTAATGTTTAAAATTATTTAAAACTGTTTAAATTTGTACACAATGAAGCAGTCAAAATTATTAACGATTTCTTAACTTATTCAGCATGTTAAAATAAATTTTGCGTTCATCGTCATTGCGTGTGCTTGAAGATAATCGACCTTTCGATTACACTTGGATTAGACATGTGCGCAGCACAAAGGGTTATGACGGATTACTTAATATTGCACGTACAACAGTAGAAGAATATGCTCCCGAAGGATGCTCACCGCTAATAGTCAAAAAAGCATCACATATTATCAAAGATACAATGGACGCCGAAACAAAATAGTTATAAAAAAATCATCATTTAGTAAAATATCTATATTATCATATTCTTTCGTATTTTCACCGCACCAACATTGAAAAGTCGGAATGTAATCTTTTACTTGTAATGCTATTCGGGTATATCCCGTATTTTGTGTAAACTCCAAAATGGTAATATAATCTTAATGAT
>CAYRGA010000008.1:0-31565 GCA_964423705.1 uncultured Oscillospiraceae bacterium | reverse complement strand
CTCAAAATCTCGTGGTGGCAACACCGTGTCGGTTCGACCCCGACCACCGGCACCAAAAAGGCACTTGCAAATCGCAGGTGCCTTTTTTTATGATTTTCATAATCAGATTGAGCCAAATTATAGGCTCTTTGTCGATAGTTGCGTCAAAATCGAATCATGGAATTTTTATGGCAGTTGCAGATTTTGTGCAACCGTCTTTTTTGAGCGATTCTTTATTTTTAATAAAATAAAAGTGAAATTTGTTTTTCTATGTGCATCGTATATCTTAATTTATATTATACAAATCCTTTGAAACTTTAACCGTTTTTTGAATGTGTCAATCTGCAGAAGTCTTTGTTAATCTTCCGAAAGTTTTTTGCATAAGTACCTTTATATCAAAAATTTGTTTACAAAATTCAATTTATGTAGTATTATGTAAAAAAGGGGTGGTGTTGATTGAACAGCGTAATTTATAATCCGCTGGAAGAATACGAAAAGAAACTTAATGATGTTCATTTGAATGAAACGAGAGCTTTTTTTGATAGATTGGTGAAGGAGTCAAATGTCGACATAGCCGAAAATCGTAAAACTGTGGAGCAGTATGATACATACAAGGAAAACCTTGTAATGCTCAGAAAAAAGTTGAATCGACTCAGAGTGTTAAGGGTGCTGATGTGCATATCACTGGTGCTTATACCGGTCGTGGTTATGAAAACGACACCCAAAATTCGCGCCTTGCGCGAAGAAATAGAACAGTCAGACTGCAAGGCAGAGGAGCTTAAAGCGCAGGCATATAACCAAATGTTGCCGCTCAACAGCTTGTTTACGGATAGAGATGCATTAAATATCATTCATACCACGGTTCCGTTGCTGACGTTTGACGACTATTTTTCTTCGGAGCAAGAGGCGGATTTGAAGCTTAATTATGATTTTTCGACTGAAAACGAGAACGAGGAATCGACAACAGATGTTATATCCGGTGAGTATAATGAGAATCCTTTTTTGTTTGAGAATAAGCTTATACACAAAATGGGAACGGAAACCTATTACGGCTCAAAGACTATAAGCTGGACGGAAACCTATAGGGATAGCTCCGGAAAAGTAAGGCACAGGACAAAAACTCAGACTTTGCATGCTTCCGTGGTCAAGCCGAAACCGTATTACAGCACACAGGTTGTTTTAAATTACGGCTCACAGGGAGGACCGGAGCTGTGCTTCAGCCGAGATGCTTCTCATCTTGAAAGGAAAAGCGAAAAAGAAATTGAGCGCTATGTTAAAAAAGGCGAAAAGAAGCTTAAGCGTTTAACCGACAAGGCGATTAAGGAAAACGATGATTTTACGAGTATGTCAAATTCGGATTTTGAGGTTCTATTCGATGCCCTTGACAGGACGGACGAGGTGCAATTCAGAGCATTATTTACACCGTTGGCTCAGACGAATATGGTCGATTTGATTTTATCACGGACGGGCTACGGTGATGATTTTAATTTCTTTAAAAGTAAAAGGATGAATAAAATCATATCAAATCATAGCCAGGGCAGGCAAATCAATCTTCTTTCCGATGCCTATACTTCATATTCGTATGATGAGATAGAAGATAATTTCATAAGCAAGAATACAGAGTTTTTTAAGGCAATATATTTTGATTTTGCTCCGCTGTTTGCGATTCCCGCATATCAAGAAAGACCTGTACATTCACTGAAACCGATACCCGATTATTCACAGAGGTTTGCTTTAAAGGAATGTGAAGCTCTCGCAAATGCGGTTGATGTGAAAAATGTGGTTCATCCGCGTACAAAAACTCAGGTTATATTAAAGTCAAGTTATGTTGGCTCAAAGGATGATTCGGATGAAATATGCATTACGGCATATTCTTATGATATCGAACCCAGAGTTGATATCGTATCGGTGAGAGGCGACGATGGAAGGTATCACAATGTACCGGTTCCGTGGGATGAATACATTCCGCTTGAGAATCGAAATAAGCTTTTTGTAGCTAAAAACGACAAGCGCAGTTCTAAAGTATTGGCATCCAGAAACGGCTTGTGTATATTTAAATGATAAAGGAGATATGAAAATGGCAAATCAATTGGATGAACTTAATCCCGAGGTTATGGAAGAAGGTCTTGAAACAAATGTTATCGCGAAGAAAATTACCGCAGAGGTTGGCGTCGGCTCTAAATTGTTTGAGATAGCTTTGTGGGTACTTGGAATACTTCCGGGCTTGATTTTCATGTTTATGAAAATCAGCGCTCAAAAGCACTTTGACCAGCTGCAGCAGAAGATTCAGAGAAATGCATCGCAAATAGACAATTATCTCGAACAGCGAGTATTGGTTCTGCAGAACTGTGCCCGTCTGCTTGATAAGGCAATCGATTTGGATAAAATCACCTTTGAGAATATTGCCAAGCATAGAGCAGGCAGCGGTGCGGATGCCGATGAAGCACGTAATGCTGTTGAAGGACAGATTGAAAATATTTCCAGAAATATTAATGTGGCTGTAGAAAATTACCCCGACCTTCAGGCGCATAGGGAGATAGCGGATGCTATGCAGCAAAATATGTATCTGCAAAGAGAAATCACTGCCGCAAGGGAGCTTTACAACGACACTATCAATGAGTGGAATAAGGATATCTTCGCCTGGCCGACTAAGAAAATCGTAGCTGCAAAAAACGGATATACGACCAGAATCCCGTTTATAGCTTCAAAAGAAATTAAGGAACAGGCTAAGGGTGTTTTCTTTTAATGTTAAGTAAATAACAATATGGATATCGGGTGTCATGCATCGGCCATCAGTGCGTATATTCGGAGTCTTTGATACATTAGATTTCAGATTAAAATTGCTGCGGTTAAAGTGATTTAAATTACTTTGCCGCAGTTTTTTTGGGTAAGTACCTTTGCACAAGGGTACTTTGATATACTTTTTATGGTAATTTTAGGTGCTTGTCAATTTTTACAAAAATGAGGTTTGAAAACAGTACGTTTTTGGTAAAATGGATATATACATTTTATATTGATGAGAGTAAAATTTAACCAGATTTGTATTTCCAAAAACAGGAGGAGAATGCAGTGGAGATTAATTACAGTAAGAAGGTACCGGTAAAGGGTAAATATGATGTGGTTGTTGTCGGAGGAGGTGTCGCAGGCTGTGCCGGCGGTGAGGGCTACGGATGGGATATTATACGTTCGATTCCGGCTTCCATAGTGACGGGTCAGGCTGCGGGAATCGCATGCTCCTTGTCAATCGACAGCAAAAATCCGATTTACGGCGCAGATATTAAGACCCTTCAGACCACCCTTGAAAAGTGCGGTGCGGCTTTGCACTTCGACGATAAGCTTATTCCCGAGATAAAAGAGGAAGTATTTACCGAAACAGGCGTGAGATAATCTTCATAAAAACTTAAAATAATTCATATAAAGACAGCTTTTTTTATTGATTTTGTGCATGGATTGGTGTATAATATCATTGAAGATATTCCCTGCCTTATTGATGGCGGGGCGATTTGAATATGCACGTAAATTACATTTGGGAGGAAGCTTAATGAATTACAAAGATGTATATGAGTATTGGCTCAGCAGTCCTTGTGTTGATGCTGACACCAAGGATGAATTAAACGGAATTAAAAATGACGATGAGAAAATCAAGGAGAGATTTTATAAAGAACTTGATTTCGGAACGGCAGGTCTGAGAGGCATAATAGCTGCCGGAACAAATTGCATGAACATATACACCGTACGCAAGGCTACTCAGGGCTTGTGCGAGGATATATTAAACGAAGGCGGCGATGCTCCCGAGCGCGGAGTTGCCATTGCGTATGACTGCCGCCATAAATCATATGAATTTGCTTTGGAAAGTGCCAAGGTAATAGCCGCAAACGGAATTAAAGCATATGTTTTTGACGAGCTGCGCCCCACTCCCGAGCTTTCATTTACAGTAAGACACTTAAACTGTGCCCGCGGAATTATGATAACGGCAAGTCATAACCCCAAGCAGTACAACGGCTATAAGGCATACGGGGCCGATGGCGGTCAGCTTCCGCCTGAGTCTGCTGAATATGTGGTAAATATAATGCATAATATAGATATTTTTGATGGTGTCAAGGTTATGGATGAAAATGAAGCTAAGAAATCCGGACTTATAACTATCATAGGTGAGGAAATCGACCGTGAATATCTGGCAAGGGTAAAGGAACAGTCCATTAACGAGGAGGCTATTGCGGAACTGGGTGACGATTTTAAGGTTATATACTCTCCGTTTCACGGTACGGGAAATAAACCCGTACGAAAAATCCTCGATATGATAGGCTGTAAAAATGTCCGTGTGGTTAAGGAGCAGGAGCTTCCCGACCCGGATTTCAGTACAGTAAAATCACCTAATCCCGAGGATAAGGAGGGCTTCCGTATCGCTATAGAAATGGCGCGTAAGGAGCCTGCGGATATTATTTTTGCGACAGATCCCGACGGCGATAGACTGGGAGTAATTATAAAAGATTCAAACGGTGAATACATGACCTTAAACGGTAACCAAATCGGCGTTCTACTGTGCGAGTTTATCCTCAGAAATAAAAAGCTCAAGGGCACTTTGGCTAAAAACGGTGCCGTTATTAAGACTATCGTTACCACAACTATGATAGACCCCATCGCCGCGCAATACGGTATAAAGGTGTATGATGTGCTTACCGGCTTTAAATTCATCGGCGAAAAGATAAAGGAATTTGAAGCGGGTATTCTTGATAATGAGTATGTGTTCGGCTTTGAAGAAAGCTATGGATATCTTGCGGGAACATATTGCCGCGATAAGGATGCGGTCGTTGCCGCTATGTTGGTAACGGAGATGGCAGCAGATTACAAGAAAAAAGGCATGACACTTTATGACGGTTTGCTTGGTCTGTACAATGAATACGGCTTCTATCGTGAAAGATTAAAAACCCTTACGTTTGAGGGCATAGACGGTATAGATAAGATGAAGGGCATAATGGATAATTTCAGAAATAATCCTCCTAAGACCTTCGCAGGATTAAATATAAATAAAATTTGGGATGTGCAGAAGGGAACCGTTACATACACGTCAGACGGTAAAACCGAAAATCTTAATTTGCCCGTGTCAAATGTTTTGCGCTTTGAAATGGATAACAACTGCTGGTTTGCTATGCGCCCGTCGGGAACAGAACCGAAAATTAAGTTTTATTTCGGCGTAAAAGCTGAGGATTTAAGCCTTGCGGATGCCAAGCTTGACGAATGTATAAAAGAAATTGAAAAATTAATATAATTTATACTTGCTTTTTGTAAAAACTTGTGATATAATAGTAAAGTCGTAAACGAGAAATATGAAATACAGAGGTGAATATACATGAAACAGGGAATACATCCGGATTATAAGCCCACAGTAATTAAGTGTGCTTGCGGAGCTACTTTTGAAACTCGTTCAACAAAAGAGAATATCAATGTTGAAATTTGTTCAAATTGTCATCCTTTCTATACAGGTAAGCAGAAACTTGTAGATACCGGCGGAAGAATTGACAAATTCAAGAAGAGATACGGATTGAGCAAATAAAAAGTATTAACCCCTTCAGCCTGAAGGGGTTTTTCATGTATAGGCATAAGCGTGTAACCATGGCGTTTTACGTGAATGTCACTCAGTATTGAAAGGATAATGTATATGAGTACAAGAGAAAATTTGAGAAATATAGCTATAATAGCTCATGTTGACCACGGTAAAACCACTCTGGTCGATGCCATGCTTAAGCAGGGAGGCATTTTCAGGGAAAACCAGCAGGTTGATGAAAGAGTTATGGATAACAATGAACTGGAAAAAGAAAGAGGAATCACCATTCTTTCCAAGAATACATCACTCATGTATAACGATATTAAAATAAATATCGTCGATACACCGGGACATGCAGACTTCGGTGGAGAGGTTGAGCGTGTTTTGAAAATGGTTGACGGTGTTCTTGTATTGGTGGATGCTTTCGAGGGATGCATGCCGCAGACCAGATTCGTTCTGAAAAAGGCACTTTCGCTTGATTTAAGACCGATTATCGTGGTAAATAAGATAGACCGTCCGAATGCGCGCCCATATGAGGTTGTGGATGAGGTGCTTGAGCTGTTTTTGGAACTGGAGGCAACGGACGACCAGTTTAATTCACCTGTTGTATATGCTTCCGGCCGCGATGGTTATGCTACACTTGACCCTGAGAAGCCGGGTGAGAACCTTAAACCGCTCCTTGATATGATAGTAAACCACGTACCGGCTCCGGAAGGTGATGAGTTCGGTGGACTTCAGCTTTTGATATCAAATATCGACTATGACGATTATGTGGGTGCAATGGCTGTGGGACGTGTGGAGAGAGGTACCATAGATGTCGGACAAAATGCCGTTATATGCAAAAAAGACGGTACGCTCGAGAACATACGTATTACGAAAATGTATCAGTATGAAGGACTTAAAAGAGTGGAGGCAGCAAGTGCCACAGTGGGAGATATTGTATTGGTTGCCGGTGTCGCAGATGTGAAAATCGGTGAAACCATATGCTCCGCAGACTGTCCTGACCCGCTTCCGTTTGTCGATATAGATGAGCCCACAATTTCTATGACTTTCAGCGTTAACGATTCACCGTTTGCGGGCAGAGAGGGCGATTTCGTCACCAGCCGTCATTTGAGGGACAGACTTTTCAGAGAGATGATGACAAACGTCAGTTTGAAAGTTGAAGAAACCGATTCAGCCGATTCCTTTAAGGTGTCGGGCAGAGGAGAGCTTCACCTTTCCGTATTGATAGAAACCATGCGCCGTCAGGGATATGAATTTCAGGTGTCCAGACCCGAGGTAATTTATAAACATATAGATGGAAAGCTCATGGAGCCTATGGAGCTTCTTATAATCGATGTTCCGGAGGAATATGTCGGCACGGTTATTCAGACACTTGCCGAGAGAAAGGCACAGATGCTCAATATGAACAGCGGTTCATCGGGTGTTACCAGAATAGAATTTAATATTCCTTCCAGAAGTCTTATAGGATATCGTTCACAGCTTATGACCGATACTCGCGGAAATGGCGTAATGAACCATATTTTGAATGGATATGAGGAATACAAGGGCGATATTCCTATGCGCCAGCGTGGTTCACTGGTAGCCTTCGAGGACGGAGATTCCATAACCTACGGCTTGTACAATGCGCAGGAGAGAGGTACTCTCTTTATCGGTGCGGGTGTCGAGGTTTATCAGGGTATGATTGTCGGTGAAAATCTCAGAACCGGCGATATCGATGTAAACGTATGTAAGAAAAAACATATAACAAATACCCGCGCATCAGGTTCAGACGATGCACTCAGACTTGTGCCGCCGGTGGTAATGTCACTTGAAAACTGCCTGGAATTTTTGGCTGATGATGAGCTTTTGGAGGTAACTCCCAAGAGCCTCAGAATGAGAAAGAAAATTCTGGATAAAACACTCAGAGCAAAGAATAGAGCGAAAAAATAACCGATAAAATTTTTATGCTGAGGTTGGTGCGAATAATGGTTAATTTTGGCAATAAATGGGATGAAATTCTTAAGGATGAGTTTGATAAGGAATATTATATTAAACTCAGGGAATTTTTAAAGACGGAGTACAGCACGCGCGTGATTTATCCGCCGATGTACGATATTTATAATGCGCTTAAATATACCGATTATGACGATGTTAAGATTGTGATACTCGGTCAGGACCCGTACCACGGCGAGGGCGAAGCTCACGGCCTGGCTTTCTCGGTGAAATACGGTGTTCCGATTCCGCCGTCACTGAGAAATATTTATAAAGAGCTCCACGATTCGCTTGGATGTAAAATCCCGAATAACGGTTATCTGAAAAAGTGGGCAGATCAGGGCGTTTTGCTTTTAAACACATCTCTTACCGTCCGAAAGGATATAGCAAATTCACATCAAAATAAAGGTTGGGAGATTTTTACCGATGCTGTGATACGAAAGCTCAGTGAGAGAGATAAGCCTGTCATATTCTTGCTTTGGGGCAATAATGCCAAGAGTAAGACAGCACTGATAGACCAACATAAACACAAGGTGCTTACCTCGGTGCATCCGAGTCCTTTGTCTGCAAGCCGTGGCTTTTTCGGTTGCAACCATTTCGCCAAGGCTAATAAAATACTTGAAGAAATGGGCGATACGCCTATTGATTGGCAGATTGAAGATGCTGAAATCGAAGATATAAAAAATGCTTGAACTGTTAAATTGAATTTAAGGAGTGTTTTGTAATGAAGCTGTTTAAAATGAATCCGGTGTTTAAGGATTATCTTTGGGGCGGAAGCAAGCTTAAGGATATTTATAAGAAAAACAGTCCGTATGATGTAACTGCCGAAAGCTGGGAAATAGCATCGCATAAAAACGGTGAAAGTACTGTTTGTGGCGGTGAGGACGACGGAAAAACCATAAAAGAACTTATCTCTGCATATAAAGAGAAGCTTTTGGGCGATAAAATATATAATGGTGACGATACGGTATTTCCGCTGCTTATTAAGCTTATAGATGCGAAGGATAATTTGTCTGTCCAGGTTCACCCGAATGACGAGTACGCCGCAGAATTTGAAAACGGTGAGCGTGGTAAAACCGAGATGTGGTATGTAATGGAGGCAGACGTCGGTGCGAAGCTTATCTATGGCTTTAAGCATGATATTTCCAAGGAGGATTTTGAGGCTTCCATAAAAAATAATACCTTGCTTGAACATGTAAACTATGTCGAGTGTAAAAAGGGTGATTGCTTTTTTATACCGTCCGGTATGCTCCACGCTATAGGAAAGGGACTTTTGATTGCCGAAATACAGCAAAATTCCGATACTACCTATCGTGTGTATGA
This sequence comes from uncultured Oscillospiraceae bacterium, assembly GCA_964423705.1. Taxonomy (GTDB): domain Bacteria; phylum Bacillota; class Clostridia; order UMGS1810; family UMGS1810; genus CAKSIN01. The sequence goes on along the minus strand of CAYRGA010000008.1, from coordinate 22,744 downwards.
TTATGACCGCAGAGATGCAAACGGAAATGCACGTGAACTGCATATAGGTAAGGCGGTAGAGGTTACCACTCTAAAGTCATCTGCCGGAAATGAATATGCCAAGGAAAAAGATGGTGTATTGGTTAAGTGTGATTACTTTACAACCGAGAAAATCACATTGAACGGAGAATTTACATATACGGTAAATAAAGACCGCTTTGAAACACTCGTCGTATGCGACGGCACCGCTGTGATAAATGATGAGGTTTGCTCAAAGGGTGATTCTCTGCTTGTTCCGGCATATGCCGGTAAAATCAAAATGACGGGCAATGCCGTTGTTTTAAAATCGTATATATAAATTAGTCTTGCATATCTGCCGACGTTTTCGGCAGTCTGACGCCATTTCACTTTTTGAGTGATATGGCGTTTTCCTTTGTATCAAAACTTCATAGAAAATCCGTTTCATATATCATAGTATTTTTATCATGTAAATACATCATCTATTGAAGTATAATTTAAAATCAGATCTTTTGATTGTGGTATATATTTTTTACTGTCCACGATTTTAATAATTGATTCTCGGGTTATCAGTCCTTTCCAGCAGATAATCAACAGACACATTAAAATAATCCGCTAATTTTATCAGTTCGTTAATTCCGGGTTCACGCTCCCCGTTTTCATATCGACTGATAGTATTTTGACTGGTATTTATGTCCATAGCTAATTTTAACTGAGATATTCCTTTTGAGTTTCTTAATTCTTTCAATCTCATATTAATCACCCCTTGACAATATTATCCCGTTTTGGTATACTAATATTATCCCAATTTGGTATATTTTATGAAAAAGGAGAATTGTTATGAAGTGCGAAAATTGCGGTACAGAATTTACAGGTAATGTATGTCCGAGCTGTGGTCAAGAAAACAATAATGTTAAGCCTAAAAAGAGAGCTTTTTACAAAAAATGGTGGTTCTGGGTTTTGATTGTAATTGCAGCCATTGCTATCGGATCCGGTGGCGGAAACGACAAAACAGAAACCAATACATCACAGTCAAATACAAAATCAGAAGTAAGTGATATTAAAGAAAAGGTAAACGACATAGCTGACGAGGTTAAAGAAGAAGTAAGTGTTCCCATGGAATATAAAAATGCATTGAAAAAAGCAGAGATATATTCTAAGAATATGCATATGTCAAAGCAAGCAATTTATGACCAGCTTGTATCGGAGTATGGTGAAAAATTTCCCGCCGAAGCCGCTCAATATGCAATTGACAACATTAAAGCAGATTGGAATCAGAATGCTCTGAAAAAAGCTCAAACCTATCAAGAAACAATGTCAATGTCCACTCAGGCTATATATAACCAGCTTACTTCGGAATACGGCGAAAAATTCACTGCAGAAGAAGCACAATACGCCATAGATAATTTGGCTAAATAGCTTTTAAAACCGATATTTCGCCATGATGATGAGCATAACTTAATGACATTAAAAATTGCAAAATGGAAATGAAATGTGAATAATGCTCTTAGAGAACGTGTATTTTTTGATAAATAGTGTAAATGTGAAGAAGAACCCGAATTTTGCTTGAAGCAAAATTCGGGTTCTTTGACAGTCGGAAGGTCTTGCATTACAATGGGAGCCTTTGAATATATGTAAATTTTTGCTTTTGCCTAAGTGGAAGAGACGTTCATATGTGCTTTGTCCGATTTAAAAAATTTTATCCAGAACCTTTGAGATTTCCCTTGCCATGCACTTAAATCCCAAGTCATTCGGATGTGCTCCGTCTACGAATACAAAGCTGCTTTCTTCTTTTGTAAAAAAGTCTTTTCCGTCTATAAAGTATACATTTTCGTCGCCGTTTTTCTTTGCGCGGGTGTAGCTTTCCCAAATTACATCACGGCGGTCTTTGAACCAATCAATTTTGTAAATATTTACGGGTGCTGTAACCATTATAATAGGTAAATCGGCGTTCTTTTGACGAATAGTTTCATAAAAGGCGTAATGCCGCTCCTTAAGCATTTCGGCATCTTTTGCATTGTGGTCAAAATCAAGTACAAACGCAGACATATTTTGCTCTGCTATAAATTCCGCCATATTTTTTTCACCGCATGCACTACCGGAAAATCCCAGGTTGACAAAATCAATATTGTTACTGTGAGCAATAAATGATTGGTATGATGTACCCGGTCGAGAAGCACATCCTCCCTGGGTGATTGATGAACCGTAGTAATATATCGGCGCATAAGATTTGTATGGATTACATTTTTTATTAACCGCAGAACCGTCTTTTAATCCGATGTAAAGCTCACTTACATCATTGTATAAGGGGAAGTTTATCATCACTTTTCGCATTACGTTTTTGCCGTTTAAAGCCAAAATAGACTCATAACCGTTTGTCATATCATAAGGCGGTACAAAGATTCCGGCATATACAAATCCGTTCCCTTCGTCAACATACATATCAAAGCCCGAAGTATCGCAGAGTGGCATATGAGAAAATCGGCATATGTCGGGCATTAATGCTCTTATCGCTATATATGGGGAATCGGTTTCAAATATAACCCTGCCGCCGCTTGTGTTCGCATGAAGTATTGCCACACCCTCGTTTACGTTGTCTGCCAGCTCTTTTGGGATTCGTCTGAATTTTTCATCATCGGTATAAGGCAGCCGTATATCGAAAAACCCTCGCGTTTCACATTGTAAAATACTACATCCTTTTCGGTAATGTTTTTGGCAATTTTAAGGTTTTTATCTGCATTTTCGATTTTAGCCACAGTATTTCCTCCTAAAAATTAATCGATAATGTGGAAAATGCAAAGCAGAATTCTGCACTGCTTTGCATTGTTTTTTAAATAAAGAGCAAATCTGTAAGCCGAGTTCTGTATTTGACAGTTATCTATCTACGATGTACATTTCTGCACACCTCCAGCCACCTTTGGAAGACGCCGAGCAAGCTTAACCTTCCTTATACGGTGTTGCATCGGATGGGGTTTACACGGCTGTGCGATCTCCCGCACACCGGTGAGCTCTTACCTCGCCTTTTCACCCTTACCGCAAATGCGGCGGTATATCTTTCTGTTGCACTTTCCTTAGAGTCGCCTCCACCGGGAGTTACCCGGCACCCTGCTCTGCGATGCTCGGACTTTCCTCGTACAGAGCCTTTCGGCTTCTGCCCGCAACTGTCTGATCTGCTCTGTAAATTATATTAACATTAAATGACGGATTTGTCAAACAATTTATGCTCCGAATTTACGGAAACGGTTGTATCTGTTATTCAGAAGCTTCTCAATAGGAAGGTTCATTTTTTCTTTAAGTGCATTGTTAATGCAGTTTTTGAGGTCATCACATATTTCCTTGTTGCTTTTTCCTTCTTCTTCTATGACATTTTCGGCAATTCCGAAGGAAAGCAAATCGTGAGAGGTCAGCTTGAGTGCTTCCGCTGCTTCCGAAGCTTTTGAGGCATCCTTCCATAGTATGCTCGCGCAGCCCTCGGGGGATATAACGGAATATACTGCGTTTTCAAGCATTATGACGGTGTCTGCGACACCCAGTGCCAGAGCGCCGCCGCTTCCGCCCTCGCCGGCAACCACAGAAATAATAGGGGTTTTTAAATCCATCATTTCCATTAGATTTTCGGCTATGGCTTCACCCTGTCCGCGTTCCTCTGCATCGATTCCGCAGTAAGCTCCGCTGCTTCCTATAAAGCATAGCACAGGTCGGTTGAATTTTTCGGCTTGTTTCATAAGCCTGAGGGCTTTTCTGTAGCCATCGGGACTCGGACAACCGAAATTTCTGGAAATTCGTTCTTCTATCGATTCTCCGCGGCACATGGCAATGGCAGTTACGGGAATACCGTTAAAAAGACCTATTCCGCCGACTATAGCACCGTCATCACCGTAGCGTCTGTCACCGTGAAGCTCCGTAAAGCTGTCAATCATATTGTTTATGTAATATCCGCCCAACGGACGGTCGTTTTTTCTTGCATTTAATACTTTATCGTATGCGCTCATTTACTTCACCTCGTGCATTTTAAGTACTTTTGAAATTGTATATTTCAGCTTCGGACGTTCGACTATCATATCGACAAAACCATGCTCCAGCAAAAACTCGGAACGCTGAAATCCTTCGGGGAGCTTTTCGCCGGTGGTCTGTTCGATAACCCTTGCCCCTGCAAATCCGACCAATGCATTAGGCTCGGCAATTATTATATCTCCCTCCATGGCGAAGCTGGCAGTTACACCGCCTGTCGTGGGGTCGGTGAGTACGGTTATGTAGAGTTGACCGGCATTGCTGTGCTTTTTAACTGCGGCGCTGACCTTTGCCATTTGCATAAGTGAGTATATTCCCTCCTGCATTCTGGCACCGCCGGATGTTGTAAAACCTATAACGGGTAATTTGTTTTTCGTACCGAACTCAAAAAGTCGGGTGATTTTTTCACCTACGACAACTCCCATACTGCCCATCATAAATTCGGAATTCATAACAAATATACAGCATTTTTGACCGTCAATTTTTATGGTGCCGCATACAACTGCTTCGTTTTCACCGCTGTTTTTAATCGCTGCTGACAACTTGTCGTCGTATTCGGGGAAATCTATTATGTTTTGGCTTTTCAGCTTTTTATCCGCTTCCTTAAAGCTGCCCTTGTCCGCTATAAGCTCGATTCTTTCACGAGAGTTCATCCTGAGATAGGTATCGCATGAAGGACAAATGCACATGGTTTCTCTGCATTTGGTTGCATCAAGTACATATCCGCATTTTTTGCAGATTTTGGATTGCTCCTTACTCTTTTTTAAAAATGGTAATTCCATAATACATTACTCCTTATCAATAACGGCAAATGAAAACTCTGCGCTTACAGCAAGCTTTCCGCCGACAAAGCCTTTGCCCTTGGCGAAATAGAATGGCTCTTTGATGCGGACTATCTCACACTCGGTTTCAAATGTATCGCCGGGCTTTACCGGGGATTTGAATTTAACATTGTTAAGTCCCGTGAACAGCGTCTGCTTGTCTGCTGCACCGCCGGCAAGGCATACGCAGGTCGACTGCGCCAAAATCTCACACAGTATCACACCGGGAACAATGGGGTTATCGGGAAAATGTCCTTTTAAAAACCATTCATCACCGTTGATGTGTTTTTTTGCATGAGCTTTTCCGTCTATAATTTCCGCTTCATCGATTAAAAGCATGTTGTCGCGGTGTGGAAGAAGTGTCATAATTTCTTCTCTGTTCAATTACTTCACCGCCTTAAATCCGACACATGCATTGTGTCCCCCGAAGCCGAGGGATATTGACAGTGCCAGCTTAATATCGCGCGTTTTGGCTACATTTGGCGTGTAGTCAAGGTCGCAGTCGGGGTCGGGTTCCGAATATCCGATTGTCGGAGGTATGATTCCGCTTTCAAGTGCTTTTATTGCAGCTATGGCCTCTACTGCACCTGCCGCGCCAAGCATATGACCTGTCATCGATTTTGTAGAACTGACTGATACTTTATATGCATTTTCACCGAGTGCCTTTTTGATAGCTAGAGTTTCGGTTTTATCATTAAGCGGAGTGCTTGTACCGTGTGCGTTAATGTAAATGTCTGTGATGTTTTCCGCTTTTGCTTCCTTAATGCAGTCCGCTATGGCACGCGCACCGCCTTCACCGTCCGGTGCCGGCGCGGTAACGTGATATGCATCACAGGTGCTGCCGTAGCCGACAACCTCACAGTATATTTTTGCGCCTCGCGCTTTTGCGTGCTCGTATTCCTCCAGTATGAGTGCACCTGAACCTTCACCCATTACAAAGCCGCTTCTGCGTTTGTCAAAGGGGATGGAGGCGGTATGCTCATCCTCGCTTTCGGTAAGTGCCATGCAGTTTACAAAGCCCGCAACGGCAAGCTCGTTTATGGAAGCTTCACTTCCTCCGGTGATTACAGCATCGGCATAGCCGTGCTTAATGGCTCTGTAAGCTTCACCTATACACGATGAACTGGTGGCACATGCGGTCGTTATGGAAAGGCACGGTCCCTTGGCGTTAAATCGAATAGCTATGTTCCCGGCGGCAATGTTTGAAATCATCTTAGGTACAAACATCGGTGATACTCTCTGAGGACCGCGGTTTATGAGATTCATGTGTTCCTGCATAAAGGTGGAAAAACCGCCTATACCCGAACCGAAATAAACCCCGAGCCTTTCCGGGGCAATGTTTCCGATTATCGCGCTGTCCTCTACTGCTTGAAGTGCCGCCGCTTCCGCGTACTGTGAAAATAAATCGGTACGTCTGACTTCGGCTTTTTCCATATAATCCTTCGGGTCGAAATCCTTGATTTCTCCGGCAAGCTTGGCTTTAAAATCAGAAGCATCAAAGTGTGTTATGGGCTTAATGCCGCATACACCGTCTGTTATATTTTTCCAAAAGGCTTCGGTGCTGTTTCCTACAGGTGTAACCGCACCCATGCCCGTAACTGCGACTCTTTTCATTTTAAATCTCCGTTCCGCCGAAAATTCGGCTTATAATTCTATATGGCAAGACCGCCGTCTACGCGGATGACCTCGCCCGTTATGTATGATGCAAGGTCTGAAGCCAGAAATGCGGCAAGTGATGCCACTTCCTCCGGAGCTCCGACTCTTTTAAGCGGTATTGCGTTTAATATTTTTTCGTCGTTTACAAAATCAGCCGTCATATCGGTGCTGATAAAACCGGGTGCAATGGCATTGCAGCATACGTTTTTCCCCGCAAGCTCCTTTGCAACGGTTTTGGTAAGACCGATTATTCCTGCTTTTGATGCGGAATAGTTTGCTTGACCTGCGTTTCCGGTTATGCCCGATACAGAGCTTATGTTTATTATTTTGCCGCCTTTCTTTTTTATGAAATTGCGGCAGCAGCATTTAATCATGTTAAAAGTGCCTTTAAGATTTATGGCTATCACATCGTCAAAGTCGCTCTCGCTCATGGTAAGAATAAGACCGTCATTGGTGATGCCGGCATTGTTTACAAGTATATCTATGCTGCCGAAATCTTCAATTATTTTTTTTACCGTGTCACTGCATTCACTAAAATCGGCTACGTTGCAGCAGTAAGCCTTTATACGGCTGCTTTCACCGCACAACTCGTCTGCGGCAGCTTTGCTTCCTCTGTATATAATGGCAGTATTTGCCCCAAGCTCTGCAAAACGCAGAGCTATCGCACGGCCTATTCCACGGCTTGCGCCGGTTATTACGGCGGTTTTGCCACTAAGCATTCTCACTCACCGCCTTGACAGTTTTTTCGACATCCTCCATGGTTTCGACATTGTATGTTTTCACGTCAGAGGATATTTTTTTGATAAGGCCGGTAAGCGTTTTCCCCGGACCGGCTTCGATAAATGTGTCATATCCGTCGGAAATCATATTGTCTATGGTTTTATTCCAAAGGACAGGATTTTTCATTTGCTTTGCGAGCATTTCCTTAAAGCTGTCCTTGTATGGAAGTGCCGTAAGATTTGCATAAACCGGTTTAAATGGCGCAGTAATCTCAAAATTCTTTAAAGCTTCGGCAAATTCGTCTGATGCTTCATTCATGTACGGTGAGTGGAATGCCGCACTTACTGCAAGGTCAACAGCCCTTGCACCAATGTCGGCGGCTTTTTCTTTAAACTGTGCAATTCCCGTTTTGCTTCCGGCAATTACCGTCTGAATCGGCGAATTGTAGTTTACGGGATATACGTCTGCTATATCCTTGCAAATGTTTTCCACATCTTTTGCAGAAGCTTTTAACACAGCCGCCATCGCAGTGTCACATTTGTCGGCAGCTTTCTGCATTATTCTGCCGCGTTCCGTGACAAGACGGAAACCGTCAGTCTCACTGTATGCACCGCATGCACCGAGGGCTGAAATTTCACCTAGTGAAAATCCTGCCGCACCGTCCTCAAAAATACCGTATTCGTGCAGTGCAAGAGCTGCCGATACTGATACCAAATACATGCATGGCTGTGCATTTTCTGTTCTGGTGAGCTGTTCTGCGGTTCCGTTAAACGATTGCTCCATTGTGCCGGGGCGTATGCTTTCCGCAAAGTCATATAATGCCGCGGCGGATTTGCAGTTTTCGTAAAGGGATTTTCCCATTCCGGGATACTGCGCTCCCTGTCCTGAAAAAACAAATGCTATTTTACCCATTTTTTTGCTCCGTTTAAAATTATTTCTGTTTCATCAAATATCTCTGTTATAATTTCAGCAGCAGACTGCTCTTTGTCAACCATACCTGCGATTTGTCCGCAGAGAAAGCAGCCGTTTTTGACATCGCCGTCCACAACTGCAAGTCTTAGTGCTCCCACAGCAAGCTTTTCAAGGTCGTCATCGGATATTGAGCTGTATTCGGCTTTTGCATAATTTCTTGAAAATGCTGTCTTTAAGCTTCGTACGGGGTGTCCCAGTCTTTTTCCGGTAACGATGGTGGATATGTCGGATGCGGAGATTACTTTCTGCTTATACACTTCATTTATGTTGCATTCCTTTGCACTTAAAAATCTGGTTCCGAGCTGAACTCCGACCGCTCCGAGCATAAATGCGGCACTCACACCTCTGCCGTCGGCTATGCCGCCTGCGGCAATAACCGGGATTTTTACGGCACTGCACACCTGAGGCACCAGTGCCATGGTGGTGAGGTCACCCACGTGTCCGCCCGATTCGCCGCCCTCGGCGATTACAGCGGATGCCCCGCATCTCTCCACAAGCTTTGCCATGGATACCGATGCGATTACTGGTATCACCTTAATATCGGCATCAAGCCACATTTGCATATATGCTGACGGGTTTCCGGCGCCGGTGGTAATAACCGCAACCTTTTCCTTTGCGAGAAGCTCGGCAATTTCTTCGACATGCTCACTCATAAGCATTACATTTACACCGAATGGCTTGTCGGTAAGTGAACGTGCAATATCAATCTGTTCTTTTACAAATGCGGCATCACGGCTTGCGGCGGCTATGATTCCCAAGCCGCCCGCCTCCGATACAGCCGCGGCAAGTCTGCCGTCGGATATGTGTGCCATTCCGCCCTGGAATATAGGGTATTCGATGTTTAAAAGGTCACACAGTGGTGTTTTAATCATTATTCATCCCTCTTTGAATCGATGTAAGCGACGAGTTCTTTAACGGATTTTCCGGCTTCCTGAGGTTTAATCTCTACACCGAATTCATCCTCCATCTCCATCATGATTTCCACAGTGTCAAGGGAATCTACACCAAGACTTTCAAATGTGGTATCCTCTGTGAGCTCGCTTGCATCCATATCGAGATGCTCTGCCAATAATTCAATTACTTTTTCCAATGTCATTTTAGTTACCTCCAAAATTTTGTTTTTTAAATTTATGTTTACGCTACTGCCATTTTATTACGGAAACGGCACTTGAAAGTCCGCCTCCGAATGCCGACAGCAGCAGTAAATCACCGCTTTTTAGGTTTCCGGTGTGCGCCAGCTCATCGAGAGCTATGGGAATGCTCGCACCGGAGGTGTTGCCGTATTTTTGTATGTTTACGAAGAATTTATCAATGTCGGTATGCAACCTTTTTGCCGCATAGCTTATAATGCGAAGATTTGCCTGATGAAGTACGTAATGTGAAATATCATCGGCAGATAAATTCAGCGTTTTTAAGGCTTCGCTTATTCCTTCGGTGATGGAATTAACAGCGAATTTAAAAGTTTCCTGACCGTCCATGAATATGTACGGGTTTTTCATGCGCTTTTTTGAAAACGGACAGTCTGTATCTCGGTTTGGAATTTCTATAACTTCATTTCCGCCTATGGTGTTGATTTTTGAATACATCATGCCGTTTCCCTTGGTGAGAACCGCCGCACCGGCACCGTCACCGAATATTACACAGGTGGAACGGTCAGACCAGTCTGTAATGCGGCTTATGCGCTCGGCACCGATTACCAGGATTTTTTGTGCTCCCTTGGCAAAGTATGCGTCAGCTGTTTCAAGTGCGAACATAAATCCGCTGCATGCGGAATTTATGTCAAAAGCAGGGCATGAAGCTCCAAGCTGCTTTTGAACCATTCCCGAAACGGTGGGGCATATGTCGTCCGCCGAACAGGTGGCGGTAATTATTAAGTCAAGCTCGGAGGCTTTTACATTCGCATCCGACAGAGCCTTTGATGCGGCATTGTATGCCATATCCGCCGCTGTTTCATCCACAGAAATTCGGCGCTCCTTAACACCGATTCGCTGCGTTATCCATTCGTCTGAAGTATCGACCAGCTTCGCTAAGTCATCATTTGTTATGATGTTTTCCGGCAGATAGCTTCCTGTTCCCGAAATATTAAAACTCATTCAATACACCTCCGGCACATAGTGTGCTCAAAAATTCAAAAAATTAAAATCACTATATTTAGCATACAGTGTGCTCAATAAAGCAAAAAATTAAACCACTTTCTCAGCACTCTGTGTGCTCAAAAGTGTGAAAAAATAAACTACTCGTTTATTTCTGTTTTTTTAATGCCGTTAAATAAGCAGTCAAGACCCGATCTGAACAGTGCCTCGGCTTCATCGATATCAAGCTTCATGTTTACGGCATCGGTGGTAAACCCACGGCAGTAGCACCATATGGAGTAACTTGCCGCTTCAGTATCAAAGCTTTTTAATACATTTGCGTTTACACCGTAGTCGAGCAGCTCACGTATTCTGCTGAGCCACCATTTTCGATTGTAATTTGTAATGGAATCATGCTCAAACAGAAAGTTTATAAAGCGTTTTTTCGTTTCAAATGATTTTTTTAAAAGAGCGACACCGATTTCTGTGAGGTATTCACAGTAATCTGTTCCGGGAACGTACTCAATGTCTATGCACTTGCGCATTTTAAGGTATACGTTTTCATACACCTTTTCGAGAACCTCATGAATATTGCAGAAACGATTGTAAAATACTCGGTTTGTACAGCCGAGCTTTCGTAAAATACTGCGCACCGTAAGCTCACTGTAGCCGACTGTAAATACAATGTCGGTTGCGGCGTCTATGATGTCTTGAGAAATTTTATCTACAATTCGTACTCCTCTGGAATATGCCATGTCTGCTCCTTTAAACATAACACAGTAATTTGTAATTGACTGCTATATTTGCATATTAACATATTGTAGGTACGTTTGTCAACACTAACATTTTAATCGGTGTTTATAAATTCGAATTTTTTGTTGAAATGTTGGCTGTTGTTTGTTATAATTGACACGTACAGAATTTTATTACATAAAATTCTTAAAGCCTTCGGCTTTTTGCGGTCATTCGACCGCCGTGTCAATAGACGGCGTCGCAAAAATGCCCTTGCAAGCAAGCATATATAAAAATGGTATTTAAGATAATTAATAGCACATTGGAGGAATAAATTAAACATGACACCAAACACGATTTTTTTTGATAAAGACGGTACATTGATGAAGTTCGACCCTTTTTGGATTTCGGTCAGCCGATATGCGGTTAAGGATATTTTAAACAAACACAATTTGGGAAAGTTTAGCGAGAAGTACACAGAAGAAATTCTGGCATTGCTCGGTGTTATCGACAACAAAACAGATGTTGACGCTGTGCTGTGCAAAGGCACTTACGCCGAAATAGCGGAAATCATACACGGATTTTTAACGGAGAAAAAGTGCAATACAGAGCTTGAAACGCTGAAATCGGATGTTATCGAGGCGTATAATCTGAACATTGACAAGGGTGATGTCGTGCCTGCATGTGGAGATATCAGAGGTGTCCTTGCTAAACTAAGGGATATGGGTATGGAGTTATGCGTGGTAACGACGGATAATACTGAAATAACACACGCGTGTTTGAAAAGGTTGGATATCCTTGATATGTTTCAATGTATTTATACCGATGACGGAAAAACACCCACGAAGCCGGCTCCCGATTGTATAATCGAATATTGTGCCGCGACCGGTACGGCAAAGAACAAAATCGTTATGGTCGGTGATACAGATACCGATATTCGGTTTGCGAGAAATGCGGGTATTTCGGTAATATGCGTCGGTGATGAGGAGAATTTAACGAAATTTGAAAAAAGGGCCGACGCAACTGTTTCGGATATTTCATATATATGTGATGTTATAGGGGTGTTGTAAATGGTGACCGGAATTTTTGCGGGTGTTATGTGGGCACTGGAAACAGTCATTTTGGGCATTGCACTCGGATGGGATTTTATATCTTCTGCCGATAGGGGAGCATCCTTGGCACCTTTGGTATGTACATTTCTTCATGATATGTTTTCGGCTGTCTTTCTTTGGATTTATGTTGTTGGAAAAGGCGAGAAAAAGCAGGCATTAAAGGTATTTGACCTTCCCGATTTTAAATGGCTGATTATTGCATCGGCTGTGGGCGGTCCGATCGGAATGACGGGGTATGTCATGGCGGTGAATTACATGGGTTCATCGGTCGGTGCTATCGCAAGTGCTGTCTATCCGGCGATAGGCAGTATTCTGGCGTTTGTGTTTTTAAAACAAAAGCTGAAAGGATATCAGTGGGTGTTTTTGGTGTTTACACTTCTTGGCGTTTTGGGAATCGGCTATTCGCCAAATCTTAATATAAATAACTTTGCACTCGGTCTTTTGGGAGCGTTTATGTGTGCGGTTGGCTGGGGTACAGAGGGTGTCATTTTGTCAAAGTGTATGCAGAATGATGATATAAAAACCGATTATGCGCTTATGATACGCCAAAGTACCTCGGCAGCGGTATATGGACTGGTTATCCTGCCGCTGTTTAATGGATTTGAGTTTACCGCACAGTTTTTTAAAAGCTCTAATTTCGAAGTACTGCTCGTCATTGCTCTTGCATCCCTTTGCGCTACGGTATCGTACTTGTTTTATTACAAGACGATTTCCTCAAAAGGAGTGGCAAAGGCAATGGCTCTGAATATCACATATACTGCTTGGGCGACTGTTTTTTCGGTGATATTCTTAAAAGATTATTCTTTGCTGAATGTTAATACGCTCGGCTGCGGTGCGGTTATTGTTATTTGCGGGATATTGTCGGCAACGGATATAACTTTCTTAAGGAAATCAGGTAAAAAGTAATTCATATCAGCATAAATGCTTATATTCGTATATGGAGGGATGACTTTATGTATAAAACAAAATTGTGTTTGGGGACAAGCAGTCAGTTTGAATTATCAACGGAGGAACAAATAAAATTATTTAAAGCAACCGGTTTTGATGCTTTTTTCACAGGCTGGGATGGTAATATAACAAAGTATAGAGAGCTTGCCGATGATTTGGGTTTAGTTTATCAGTCGGTACATGCACCTTTTGACAATGCAGCAAAAATGTGGGGATCCGATACAGCAGCGCAGCAGGCTGTCGGTGAACTTATATGCTGCATTAAAGATTGCGCAAAGGCTGATGTTCCGATAGTGATTATTCACCCATATATTGGCTTTGAAGCTGTTGCGAATATAAGTGAATGCGGTATAGAGAATTTTCGCATTGTTGTTGATGAGGCTAAAAGCTTGGGTATAAAAATTGCTTTTGAAAATGTCGAAGGTGAAGAATACCTAAAGGCGTTGATGGATACATTTAAAAATCATGAAAATGTCGGCTTTTGCTGGGATTGCGGACATGAGATGTGCTATAACAAAGGAAAGGATATGCTGAGCTTATACGGTGACAGACTTATCGCTACACATATTAATGATAATCTCGGGGTAAGTGATTCAAACGGTAATATTTTTTGGACGGATGATTTGCATTTACTTCCTTTTGACGGAATTATTGATTTTAAAAATGTTGCCGAGAGACTGAATCAATGCGGATATGATGATATTTTGACGTTTGAGCTTAATCGGTACAGTAAGCCTGACAGACATGAAAATGATAAATATGCAAGGTTGACTGTTGAGGAATATATAACAGAATGTTACGCCAGAGCCTGTAGGGTAGCGTATATGAAAAATGGTATCTGAATAGTTTAATGATTTTACAATTAATTCACCGAACATGAAATCCCGGGGAAATACCATCCATTAGCCAATGGTGGCTTTAATAATCGAGTGTTCGACCATGGTGTGCCGGTTGGCAGATTATTCAATACAGGGTGTATTATTCGAATTTTTCATATATCTGTAGGGGCAGATGACTCTGTCTGCCCGAAAAGAATTACCCTCAAACCTTGATGGGAGAATGAAATTTAACAATGAAGAAAATATTTTACCCGGTACCGTTGCGGCAGTTTTTTTACAGGTGTAAGAATAGTAATTTATATTAGAAAAAATATCATAAAAAAATATAAAGGAGTGATGACTTTGGGTACGGTTTTTTGTGTGGAGGATGATGCGAACATACGCGAGCTTATAGAGTACACATTGGGCTCGGCAGGATTTGAGGCGTGCGGCTTTGAGTGCGGGGCGGATTTTTTTGAAGCGATGAATAGTACACGGCCGGATATTATACTTTTGGACATAATGCTTCCCGATACGGACGGACTTGAGATACTTAAGAAGATTCGTGAGGATTATACCTCCAGGGAAATACCTGTTATCATGCTGACGGCAAAGTCGGAGCGGATAGATAAAATCCGAGGTCTGGACTTGGGGGCTGATGACTATATATCAAAGCCGTTTGACATACTGGAGCTTATAGCGCGTGTCAAGGCGGTGCTCAGACGTACTGCGGATACGTCGGACAGCGGGGTATATTCCTACGGTGAGCTGACACTTAATCATAAGAAAAGACAGGTTTACGTGAGCGGCAGCGAGGTTCAGCTTACGTACAAGGAGTACGGCATACTTCATATGTTGCTTAAGGCTGGCGGCAATGTTGTCACACGTGAAAGTATAGTCGCAAACATATGGAATTCCGATTTCGAGGGTGAATCACGTACACTGGATGTCCATATACGAAGTTTGAGACAGAAGCTCGGTGAGGCCGGAGGATATATTGATACCGTGCGTAATGTTGGATACAAGGTGGGATAGATTTGTATAAAAAGATATATCGTAACATGTGCCTTTTGGCAATTTTGACTCTTATTCTTTCGGCGATAACGGTTTTGTGCGCTTGCTATACCTCATTTAACGAAAAGTATAAGCAGGAGATACGCGAGGAAGCCGAATTGATTGCGAATTTTATAAACAGCGGAAGTGAAGCTGAATCGATAGAATCCGAATTGTTCGGCACTGTCACCAAAAAGGTCACTGTCGTCAGCAGGTCGGGAACCGTTATTTATGACAACGGCATATATGTCGATGAAGTCGGAAAAAGCATGTCCGAGATTGAGGAGGCTTTAAAAAACGACGCAGGAGAGAGAAGTGAATTTCTCTTGAACGGTGCGAAAAAGCTGTTTTACTATGCCGTGAGGCTTGAAAGCGGCAATGTTCTGAGAATTTGTGCTAAGCTTAACGGTACAACGATGATATTTTACGAGGTTTTGCTGTCGGTATTCTTGATGGCGGGGCTCATATATCTGCTTACGGCGGTTGTTGCTTCGGGACTTACCGAAAATATTTTAAAGCCGATTGAAAATATAAATGTATTTGAAACTGATGATTTTGAAAACGTATATGACGAGATAAAGCCCTTGTTAAAGAGAATATCTCATCAGAGCAATGAAATAAACCGCCAGATGAACAAGATAGCCTCCCAGCGTGTACGACTTCAAGCCATTATGGATAATATTAACGAGGGTCTTGTCATAATCGATAAAAATTCGGAGATTATATCGATAAACAGCTGTGCCGCGGAGATTTTCGAGGTTTCGGAGAAGCAGCTTAAACATAAAAGTGTTTTTCTGCTGACAGACCGTGAGAACATACAAAATGAATTTAAAAATGCCCTGGACGGAGCAAAGAGCAATATCGTGTATGAGTCGGGCGGAAAATCATATCAGGTATTTACAAGCCCGCTTTTGGCAAACGGCGAAGTGAACGGTGCGGTTATGCTTTTGTTTGACGTTAGCGAAAAGAATCTTTCCGAAAAGATACGCCGTGAATTTACTGCCAATGTGTCCCATGAGCTTAAAACACCTCTTACGGCGATACACGGATATGCGCAGATTATAGGCAGCGGAATCGCGAAAAATGAGGATATTCCGGGCTTTGTAAGGCGTATAGAAAAGGAGAGCTCACGCCTTATAGCCCTTGTGGAGGATATAATAAAGCTTTCGCATCTTGATGAAATGAGCGGCAGCGTGATAAAACAGGAGATTTCATTGAGGGCGGTTGTAGACGAGGTGGCTGAAAACCTCGGCGCAAAAGCGGCGGAACGAAATGTGACGTTTGAGGTCAAGGGCGAAGAAAGCACTGTTTATGCGAATCTTTCGCAGATAACGGAAATGGTATATAACCTTGCTGATAATGCCATTAAGTATAATAATCCGGGCGGTACGGTATGCTTTGAGCTTATGCCGGGAAGGCTTACGGTGTCGGATAACGGGATAGGTATTCCCGAAAAGTATCTTAACAGAATTTTTGAGCGTTTCTTCCGCGTGGATAAGAGCCACTCAAAGAAGGTGAACGGTACGGGACTGGGTCTTTCCATCGTAAAGCACCTGGCGATGATAAACGGAGTGGATATACAGGTTACCAGTGTCCTTAACGAGGGTACAAGATTTGTACTGTGTTTTGACGTATAGGATGGTGTAATTTATATATATTTACCAATAATATCAAAAAGTAATTGACAAAATACTTTAGTGTGTTAAAATGATAAAGTAATAAAGTGAATGAGAGGTACACACGTTTATGACATTTGATAACGGAGTAATCAAAAATGATGAAAAAGCAATATTTAAATTGCGCTCATTGTATCAGAAATACGGATACAAACAATACAAAATGAGCAAGTTTGAAGAGTACGACTTTTATGCCAAAAACAAGGATTTTTTGGTGTCGGACGGCATTATAACCTTCACCGATACCAACGGCAGACTTATGGCGCTTAAGCCCGATGTGACACTTTCGATAATAAAAAATTCGCAGAGCGGCACACTTAATAAGGTATATTATAACGAAAATGTATATAGAGTTTCGGACGGAACACATTCGTTTAAGGAAATAATGCAGACCGGTCTGGAGTGCATAGGTGACATAGACGCTTATAATATATGCGAGGTCATTATGCTTGCCATAAAGAGTCTGGCGGCTATAAGCGACGATTATGTGATGGATATTTCACATATGAAGCTTATATCCCTTGCGATGGATGAGCTCGGCATAACACGAGTCCGGCGTGATAAATTATTAAAGTGTATCGGTGAAAAAAATCATCACGAATTAAAGACCCTGTGTGAGGAATACTCGGTCAGCTCCGAAAAGCTCATCGCCATAGCCGCAATGAACGGAAGCGGTGATGACATTTCAAAGAAGCTCAGAAGCCTGAATTTGGGTGAAGACTATGAGGAAGTTATAAGCGAGCTTGAACTTATAAATTCATTTTTGAAGGAAAACAATCTTTCGGATAAAGTAAGATACGATTTTTCGATAGTAAATGATATGAATTATTACAGCGGTGTCGTATTCAAAGGATATATAAACGGGATATTTCAGAGTGTTCTTTCAGGCGGACAGTACGGAAGCTTGATGGAAAGAATGGGTAAAAAATGCGATGCCATAGGCTTTGCGGTGTATTTGGATACATTGGAGAGATTTAATTATCAAAGTAAAAAATATGATGTTGACATCATTATTTTGTATGATGAAAATGCGGATGTGTCCAAACTTTCGCAGAGCATAAAAATGCTTACCGATAACGGAAGCAGTGTTTTGGCACTGAAAAAAGCCGACAATATAAAATACAGACAGCTTTTAAAATTCGACGGAAAGGGTGTGGAAATCCTTGAAACCAATGATTAATGTGGCACTTCCCAAGGGACGACTGGGAGAAAAGGTGTATGATTTGTTTGAAAAAGCGGGCTATGAATGTGATTCCATAAAAGAAAACAGCCGTAAGCTTACATTTGAAAACACAGAAAAGGGAATAAGGTATTTTTGGGTGAAACCGTCGGATGTGGCGATATATGTAGAGCGCGGTGCTGCCGATTTGGGAGTGGCGGGAAAGGATATTCTGCTTGAATATTCACCTGATGTGTATGAGCTTCTTGACTTGAAATTCGGTAAATGCCGCATGGCAGTCGCAGGCTTTGAGGATTTTAACGATGATACCGAAAAGACATTGAGAGTAGCTACTAAATTTGTAAATATAGCTTCGGAGTATTATTCCAAAAAAAGCAGGGATATAGATATCATAAAGCTTAACGGCTCGATTGAGCTTGCTCCCATACTGGGACTTTCGGATGTTATTGTGGATATAGTGGAAACGGGCTCTACATTGAAGGAGAATAACCTTGCACCACTTGAAACCATAGTAGGCATAAGCGCAAGGCTTATTGCGAATAAAGCAAGCTGTAAATTTAAGCAGGATGAAATAGAACGTATAAAAAATGCGATATCCGAGAATTTAACCGAAGCCTGAAGGGGGAAAATACATATGATTAAAATATATAAATACGGTGAAATCGAAGAAAATGAAATTTTTGCACGTGTTCAGATGAAAACAGATGTGGAAAAAACCGTTTCGGATATTATAGAGGATGTAAAGACAAACGGTGACAGTGCTGTGATGGAATATTGCAGAAGGTTTGATAAGGCGGAGCTTGACAGCCTTGAGGTGTCGGCAGCTGAGATCGATGAAGCCTTTAAGAGTGTACCGTCCGAGTTTTTAAGTATTTTAAAGGAAGCGGCACAGAATATAACGGATTTTCATAAAAGACAGGTTCGTAACAGCTTTATCATAAGCGAAAAGGACGGCGTGGTCACCGGGCAGAAGGTGATACCTATAGAGAAGGTCGGATTGTATGTGCCGGGCGGCACTGCGGCATATCCGTCCACAGTGCTTATGGACAGTATACCGGCGAAAATTGCGGGTTGCAGCGAAATAGTGATGGTAACACCACCCGGAAGTGACGGAAAAATCAATCCGGTGATATTGGCTGCGGCAAAAATAGCAGGTGTGGATAAAATATATAAAACAGGCGGTGCACAGGCTGTAGCGGCTTTGGCATACGGCACCGAAAGCATTCCGAAGGTTGATAAAATCGTAGGTCCCGGAAATGCGTATGTTGCAGAAGCTAAAAAACAGGTTTTCGGCATGGTGTCTATAGATATGATAGCCGGACCGAGTGAGATACTGGTCGTGGCGGACAATACCTGTGAGCCCTCCAATGTAGCGGCGGATTTGCTGTCACAGGCAGAGCATGATAAGCTTGCCAGTGCTGTTTTGGTATGCACGGATGAGGACTTCGCCGTAAGGGTGCAGTCTGAAATCGAAAGACAGCTGGCACTTTTGGAGCGTGAGGAGATAGCCAGAGCTTCCATAGATAATAACGGTAAAATAATAATCACCGATACCATAGCTGCGGCGATAGAGATTTCAAATAAAATCGCACCCGAGCACTTGGAACTGTGCATCGATAATCCTTTCGATTATTTGGATTCCGTGAAAAATGCCGGCTCGGTATTTATGGGAAAATATTGCCCCGAAGCACTCGGAGATTATTTCGCAGGTCCGAATCATACTCTTCCCACAAGCGGTACCGCCAGATTTTCAAGTCCGCTTTCGGTAGACGATTTTGTGAAGAAAACTCAGTATACATATTATACGGCTGACGCACTTAAAAAGGTGAAGGATTCCGTGGCGTATTTTGCACGGCAGGAGGGACTTACAGCGCATGCCAAAAGTGCCCTTGCCAGATTCGAGGAGATAAAATGAGCAGATTTTTAAGCAATAGATTTAATGACCTGGAGGAATACATTCCCGGTGAACAGCCGCAGGATAAGCAGTACATAAAGCTAAATACAAACGAGTCACCTTATCCTCCGTCACCAAGGGTTTTTGAAGCGATAAATAAAGGCGAAGTCAGTGATTTAAGACTGTACAGTGACCCGACAGCAAAAAAGTTAAAAAGAGAAATTGCTCTTTATTATGAAGTAGAGCCTGAAAATGTATTTGTGAGCAACGGCTCGGATGAGTCACTGAATTTCTTTTTCATGGCTTTCTGCGATAAAAATGTCGGGGTGGCTTTCCCGGAAATAAGCTATGGGTTTTATGAGGTTTTCGCACAGCTGTATAATTTGGATTATGTGAAAATTCCGCTTAAGCCTAATTTCGGAATAAATGCAGAGGATTATATGAATTTAAAGCGCAATGTGGTTATTGCAAATCCGAATGCACCTACGGGCATCGCTCTTGAACTTGGCGATATAGAGAGGATAGTGTCATCTAACAGTGAAAATGTGGTAGTCATAGATGAAGCGTATGTTGATTTCGGAGCTCAAAGTGCCGTAAGGCTTACTGAGAAATACGATAATCTTCTGGTGGTTCAGACCTTTTCAAAATCACGCTCGCTCGCAGGCGCACGCCTCGGCTTTGCGATAGGAAATGAACGGCTTATACTTGATTTGGAAAAAATTAAGTATTCCACAAATCCGTATAATGTGAACAGACTTACGATGCTTGCAGGGATTCATGCCATGGCGGACAGAGAGTATTTTGATACTGCCAGAACTTCGATAATCGATAACAGAAAGATTCTTTCGGACGGCTTGAAAAGCCTCGGATTTACCGTTACCGACTCCATGGCGAACTTCGTGTTTGCGAAGAACGACCGTATATCGGGTGCCCGGTATTACGAAGAGCTTAAAAACCGCGGAATACTCGTACGTCACTTTTCGGATGAAAAAATTAAGGACTATAACCGTATAACGGTCGGAAGCATAGATGAAGTTAAGGCACTTCTTGAGGCTACCGAAAAAATCATTGAAATAAAGGAGTGTTCGATATGAGAAAGGCTGAATTGAAAAGGAAAACAAACGAAACGGATATCGAAATCAAGCTTAATATCGACGGAAGCGGAATCGGCTGCATCGATACCGGCTGTGGATTTTTAAATCACATGCTTACACTTTTTGCGAAGCATGCCCGCTTTGATCTTTCTGTCAGCTGCGACGGCGATACCGATGTGGACTATCACCACACGACTGAGGATATCGGCATATGCCTGGGTATGGTACTGAAAGAGGCACTTGGTGATATGCGCGGTATCGAACGCTATGCGCACATCATTCTGCCGATGGATGAAGCTCTCATTCTCTGTGCCGTCGATGTTTCGGGACGTCCGCATTTGGAATTTGAAACGGATATTCCCACTGCTAAGGTCGGTGATTTTGATACCGAGCTTTGTGAAGAATTTATGCTTGCATTGGTAAGAAATGCAGGTTTTACACTTCACATAAAACAGCTTGCCGGTAAAAATTCTCATCATATAATTGAGGCTGTATTTAAGGCCCTTGGCAGAGTTTTGAGCGGTGCCGCAAAAATAAACGAAGAATACAGGGATGAAATCCCGTCGACAAAGGGTGTGATATAAATGATAGCTATAGCAGACTATGGATTGGGAAACATATTTTCACTGTACAGCTCCTTTAATTACCTCGGCGCTGAAGTTCAGCTCACCGATAATCCCACCGAGCTTGCAAAGGCGGATAAGATAGTTTTGCCCGGTGTCGGAGCCTTCGGTGACGCTGTGAAGAAGCTGAGAATCGGCAGACTGTATGATGCCATATTGAATGAAGCTCAAAGCGGAAAGCCGCTTTTGGGTATCTGTCTCGGAATGCAGCTTTTGTTTGAAAAAAGCTATGAATACGGCGAACATAGCGGCTTGGGCTTGATAAAAGGCGAGATAGCACCAATAAAGGATGATGTGCCGTCGGATTTGAAGATTCCGCATATGGGCTGGAACGCACTGGAATTTCCGAAGGATAAGGAACGCAGTCCGATTTTTAAATATTTGGACGAGGGCGAGCAGGTGTATTTCGTACATTCCTTTTACGGAAAAAACTGCGATGACTCTGTGACTGCCACCGCAAACTACGGTATAGATATCACTGCGGCTGTGCAAAACGGCAATGTGTACGGAACACAGTTTCACCCGGAAAAAAGTGGTGAAACGGGTCTTAAAATTTTGAAGGCTTTTACAGAACTGTGATTTAAGGAGTGCTTGACAAATGATAATTTTTCCTGCAATAGATATGATAGATGGCAATGCCGTAAGGCTCTTAAAGGGCGATTACAATAAAAAAACAGTGTATGCCGAGAATCCGTGCGATGTGGCAAGGCACTTTGAAGAGCTGGGCGCCGAATACCTGCATCTGGTGGATTTGGACGGTGCCAAAAGCGGTAAAAACCCGAATTTTGATGCCGTAAAACGAATTTCGGAAAATACAAGCCTTAGAGTGGAAATAGGCGGCGGTGTGCGCAGCGAAGAGGTTATAAAAAGGTATTTGGATGCGGGCGTGTTTCGCGTTATATTGGGAACGGTGGCTATTGAGATGCCCGAATTTACGGCTGAAATGATAAGTAAATATAAGGATAAGATAGCTGTCGGCGTAGATATTAAGGATGGAATGGCGGCATCAAACGGCTGGACAGAGGTCAGCTCATTGAGCTGCGATGATTTGTTCAAGCGTTTACAGTCGGATGGTGCGCAGACGGTAATCTGCACCGATATATCAAAGGACGGTGCGATGAGCGGTACAAATACAGAGCTTTATCGTCATCTCTCGGAAAACTACAGCATGAATATCGTAGCATCCGGAGGCATTACGTGTATCGATGATGTTAAGACCCTTGCCGAAATGAATATATGCGGAGCTATTTTGGGTAAATCACTGTACGAGGGTACCATAAAGCTTGATGAGGCAATTGAGGTGGCAAAATGATTACAAAAAGGATTATTCCATGCCTTGACGTGAAGGACGGTCGGGTCGTAAAG
>CAYRGA010000007.1:0-32557 GCA_964423705.1 uncultured Oscillospiraceae bacterium | reverse complement strand
TAATAGTAAATATTTTATTTAATACTACTAAACTTTTACGACCTTTATTATAATATTAAAATTGCCGTATGTCAATACAAATATTTCAATTTATTCATTAAAACAGAAAAGAATACAAGGCTCTCGAAAAGTGAGTCTTGCATATAGGAAAGAATTTTATTTTTTTGCGGAGTTTTGACGGTAATCCGAAGGCGGCATGCCGTTTCTCTTGGTAAATATTCGTGAAAAATACAGTGGGTTGTCGAAACCTACGGCGTAGGATATTTCCTTTATGGTAAGCGGTTGTTTTTTATCCGAAAGAAGCTGTTTTGCCTTCTCCAAGCGGTAGGAAAGCAGATAATCCTGAGGTGATACATTGTATTCACGCTTAAACAGCGAATATAGATATCCGCGGCTTATATTAAAGTTTTCGGCTATGGTGCTTATTTTAAGCGGGCTGAAGTAGGATTTCTCAATGAACATGGCAATGTTTCTTGCCAGCTGGTTTGTGGACATATTATCGTTTTCCATATCTCTCATATGAACTGAGATAAGGTTGTAAAATACACTTTTAATATAGAAGTCCTCTTCCGAGTCATTGTGGTATTTTTTGTGAAAAAGCGCGTCATCTATTATCGATGCACATTCGCTGTATTTGCCGAACGGATAAACGCAGCATTTATTTTTTAAACCGATGTTTCGGATTATTTCGGGCGCAAGGTTCCCTTTAAAGGTAATCCAGTAGCTTTCATACGGGTCATGCTCGTCGGCTGTAATCTTTTCAAATTCATTCGGTACAACCAAATATCCATAGCCTTTTCCGAATTTCTCGTCCTGAAATACGCCTTTACCGTTTACCACGTAGTGCAGTATGTATACATCTCGCTTTGTCATCTGGCACAAGCCGGCGGGTACTCTGTTGTAGCCAATCTCGATTATCTGAATGTCAGTGTTATTGTAACCGTGAGGTACTCTGGCAATCTTGGGACACTCGGTATTGAACGGGGTATTTATAACCATAATTCCACACTCCTTACGATATATCGTTTTTTTTTTTTTTTTTTGACGAAGTGTACATTTGTGCATATTATAACATGATTTGTTCATTGTGTAAAGAGTACCAATAGCGTTATTATATTTATTGAAGAAATGTCACAAAAAAATCAAATGTTTTATGAATTGTTAATATAAATGTGATAAAAAATTAACAATTATCAAATTTGACCACATATAAATTTGGTTAAATTTGATTTATATGCCATAAAAGAACATAAATGGATATAAGTACAAATGTATATAACAAAGGGGTGCTTGAAGATGAAAATTACATTTTTGGGAACAGCGGACGGTTTGCCGAGGAAGGGACGCCATTGCTCGTGTACGATGATAGAAGTCGGTGATACTATCTATTTCGTTGATATGGGTGCGCCACTTGCTGACATCATCGTAAACAGGGATAATATCGATTATGAAAGAATCAAAGCGGTATTCATTACGCATCCCCACGGCGACCATTACGATGGTCTGCGCATGTTTGTCGCTCTTGAAAAGTGGCATTACCCGGATTCAGCCACTCAGTGCTATCTGCCGGATCAAATTCTTGCGGATGCTATAGAACCGTGCTTGGCAGAGTCGCCCGAAAGCTCAAACACAAAGGTTAAGACCCATGTGTATAAGAAAGGAAAATTTTATGATGACGGGGTATTGAGTGTCGAAGCCATACCGAATGATCATCTTAATCACATAAAGCGTAATTCGTACGCATTTAAAATTGAAGCAGAGGGCAGAAAAATTTTGTTTACCGGCGATTTGACAGCCGATATGCATGACTTTCCACAGATAGCATTTGAGGAAAGATTTGACCTGATAGTCACCGAGTGCGCACATGCACAGCCCGAAACACTCGGCGGCAAGCTCTCTGAGGTGAAAACGACCATGGCTGTGATAAATCATATATATCCGCCCGAAAAAGAGAAATATCTCGGCGCGCTTGACGGCAAGTTCGGTTACAGAATATTAATCGGAAAAGATAACGATGCCGTTGAACTTTGATGAAAATGGAGGAACAGAATGATGAAAACAAAAATTGCCGCGATTGCGGGGACTTTGCTTATTTCGGCAGGGTTGTGCACGGCTTCTTATGCAGATGTATATATAAAAGATATTTCTGTATCTGAAGGCAAGGTAACTGCGGAATGCCGCGTGGATAATGACAGCACTGTTACATATGAAGTGTACACAAGCGGAACACAGGCTGAGAATCCGGCTAACATAGCGGCACTCGGTGAGGGACATCCCTCGGCAGGTGAGTTTAAAATTATTTTCGGTCTGGATTGCGGAGGCAGCTTCACTTTCCGTGTACATGACGGTGGCAGCTATGCTTACAAGGATTTTGACTACGCCGACAGCGCTGCCCGCTTGCAGTTTGTGGAGGATATAAAGAAGGCTCTTAACAATGAAAATGCCGTCGATGCGAAAAATGCACTGAATGCTGTTTTTAAAAACGAAGCAAATAAGGCAGTTATGAATACTGTCGGAATTAATTTTTCCACATATGCCGATTATGACGATACACTTAAGGATGCGATTTGCGGAACTTTCGTTGAAAAGGCGAACGGACAGACTATAGATGAAGCATTTGTCCTTAATTGCTATAAGCTTTCAAAAAATATTACCAAATTAAATATGAGTATTGACGGTGCAGGAAAAGAAGTTCTTGAAGAGCTTGACCTTGTATTTGAAAATACCGCGCATAAAAAACTTAAAAAGAATGATAAAGCATGGGTTGAAAAGGCATTTGAAAAGAATATTCCGTATGCCGACCTTAAGAGTATGGAGGATATGTATCAGACGGTAAGGGCATTGTGTGAAGTGAATACCGCGAAAACCGGTTCGATCCTTAAAACCCTAAAAAATTATGCGGCGGTTATGGGTATAGAAAATGATGCGGTTTACCTTTCATATATAGAAGATGCGGATGCCTCATCAAATAAAGCCCTTGTTGAGGCGCTGGCTAAGAACCCGGCTTATACGGTAAATGACCTTTTGATACAGCTTTCAGCCAATACCGACAGTGACTCCGGTTCCGGTTTGGGCGGAGGTTCATCGGTAAAAGGTAATTCTTCATCGGTAAGCGGAAGCTACACGGTAGCGGGAACTCAGGATAAAAAGGAAGACATTGCAGCACCCGAACAGCCCGCAGTATTTTTCAGCGATATGAATGAAAATCACTGGGCGTACGAAGCTGTGAAGGCTCTCAAGGAAAAGGGTGTCCTTTCGGGATATGCGGACGGTAGCTTCGCTCCGGATAAGACAGTTTCCCGTGAAGAGTTTGTGAAAATGATTGTCACCGCATTCGGAATTGATACCGACGGTGCTGCCAGTCATTTCTATGATGTTTTTGATGATGATTGGTTCTATCCTTATGTAAGTGCTGCTTACTGCAAGGGTATAGTAACGGGAAATGATAAAGGTCTTTTCTCGGTAGGCGCAGACATTACCCGTCAGGATGCGGCTGTAATAGCTGCCAGGGTTATGGAAATATGTGGCGTCAATGCCGATGCAGTCAGAGAGTATGCAGGCTTTAATGATGAATCTGTAATCTCCGATTATGCATTGGAAGCAGTTATTAAGCTTTTCCGCGGCGGAAAAATAAGCGGTACGGATGCGGGTAATTTTGAACCGTTAAGACCGTGTACCAGAGCGGAAGCGGCAGTTATAATATATGGAATTTTAAGATAGGAGGAGTGAAATGTTGAGAAAAATTGTAAGCCTAATGCTTGTTTTGTCGATGGTTTTCAGCCTTGCGGCATTTACAGCAGCGGCATCAGACGATACAGCGAGCTCGGCACTGGACGAGCTTAAGGCACTTGGCATAGTGCGTGGTTATGAAAGCTATGAAGCAAAGACTTTCTCGGTAATGCCGAAGGCGGCATTTATAACATTCCTTATGAATATGACGGATGATGAAAAATACAGCGGTTCGTATGATGTGAACGCATTGGAACGAGCCGAACAGCTCGGTATTATAAACAGTGCGGCTTCCGTGGCTGAGAGCGAAACCTTGAAATACGACGAGGCTGTAAAGATGGTTATGTGCCTTTTGGGTTATAGGGATTACTGTGAAAGTTCGGGCGGCTATCCGAGCGGGTATCTTACACGCGCACAGAGCGTGGGACTTACCAAGGGTTTGAAAATTTCCGGTGAGGTTAAAAACGGTGAAGCATATGAACTGCTGCTGAAAACCATAGATACCGATATAGCGGAAGCGGTGAGATTTGGAGAAGAAGACGGCGAAACAGTCATTGAATATGAAAAGTCTGAAGGAAGAACTATACTTAATCTGTACAGACATATTTACACCGTGGAGGGCGTTGTAACCGCGAATAAAACAAGCGGACTTTTTGACAGCAAGGCAGCCCCTGCGGGAAAAGCTACTATTGAAGATACAGATATAACCGACCCGACGGACATGCTCTATGACTATTTGGGATATAAGGTTACGGCGTATGCCAAGAAGGATTTAAAAAACAATTACACCGTGATTTGGGCAAAGCTCCATGAGGACACCGAAATTGTGGAATTTATGTCAAGTGACATTAAGTCAATATCCGAAGACTTGAGAACTTTTGAGTACTACACGGATGAAAATTCATCAAAAACGAAGAAGGAAACAATCGCAGCTTCGGCTACTCTCCTTCGCAACGGTGCGCTCTGTACAGAGTATACGGATGAGGATTTTAAGGCGGCAAATGCAAAAATCACCATAATAAATAATGGTGTATCGAAAGCTGATGTGGTTAAGCTGGATTTGTATGATACTATGATTGTTTCAGCTGTTTCGGCTTCGGCGAATGTTATAAACAGTGAATTTAAATTTACCGGAGCACTTTCCAAGCTGGATATGGATGACTACAATTATAAGGGTGACTATATCAAGATAACGCTTGACGGTGAGGAGATATCACTTTCCGATATTAAACAGGGCGATGTTTTGAGCGTACTCGTTTCCAAGACAGGTGAGAATAAAAGTGTGCGAATCTTCGTCACCAGAACGGTTGAAACCGTTACAGTGGATTCTATCGGTCAAAAGGGCGATGAAGTGAGTGCCGGCGGTGCGGTGTATACCTTGTCTGATTTTTATAAGCTGGCGAACAAAAAATCATCGGCATATGCGGAAACCATAGTTCCCGGCACATCATATGTATTCTATTTTGATATTAACGGCGAGGTGGTAGGCGCAAGAGCGGAAGGCGGTATTTTAAAGTATGCTTATCTCAGAGCGGTAGGCACAGAACGTGCGAGCGGACTTACCACGGATACACAGCTTCGTGTTTTCACGACGGATGGTGAGTGGCAGACGCTTACTCTTAACGATAAGATTACCCTGAACGGCTCTTCGATAAAAACGACGGATGCTGTTTCGACCATTAACGGTGCGGTAAACGGACTTATAGGATATACACTTAATAAATCCGGTAAAATTTCCAGATTGGAAACACCGCAGAATTATTTTGATGGAATAAGTGCGGAACGCCTGAATACTGTGGGCTCGGGCTCACATGCTTTCAGATATAATACCACATCGTTTGACTGCTACCATTACATGACAGGCGATACAAAGGTTATTATGGTTCCTTCGGATGATTCCCAAGCATCGGATGAAACACTTTACGATATAGGAAATAATTACTCGTTCAGCTCAAATACCACATATGGTTATGTGGGTTATGGTACGGATGAATATAATTTCCTTGATTTCGTGGTTATAAAGAAAAGCTCCTCCGATGTTACAGCAACCAAGAGTACACTTTATCTTGTGAGGGATATATCGAGTGTTTCGGGTGAATACGGAAATACACTTCAGGTGCTCCTTTCGTCAAAGGCATATTTCGGACTTTCTGTAAAAGCCAAAAGCGCAAGTGTCCTTGACGGAGTGGGTAAAGGAGATATAATTAAAATTCACGTAAATCGTGAAGGATATATAGATAATGCGGTTCAGATGTATAAAGCAAGCAGTGGTATAGTTAAGGATGTTCCGACAGATTTAAACAGTGACTGCTGCGTAAAGGGAGTAGTGATGAAAACCGATCCGGCAGGCGGCAGAATCCTTTTGGACAGTACACGTGAGATTGCACTTAAGGTCGGAAGTGCTTCCGTGCTTGTATGGGATGCGGATAACGATGAGCTTTCCGTCGGCACGATAAACGATGCCGTTGAAGGTGACTATGTCATAGCTGATTTGGATCACACCGAGGTAAAAGGACTTTATGTTTATAAAAATTTGAATAACTGAGCAAATGTTATTTTTCCATGAAAAACCAAACGTAAAATGATGTTTGTTTTGAAGGAGTTGTTGCCCGGTAAACTTGTTTGCAGTGCAGTATGTAAAAAATTTTATATTAAAGGAGAAAGAAAAAATGAAAAAGAGTCTAAGAAAATTAACGGCATTTTTGGTGACGGTTATTATGCTTGTCGGTTTGCTTCCGGTAATAAGCGTATCAGCTGATGATACTACAACGATAACCACAAGTGCGCAGACAATCAAGGGTTTTGTATATGAGGAGCAGGGTACACTGAGCTATTCCTCAGAGCATGCTTACAGCGGAGAAAAATCACTTAAAATCGAAGCTGAAGAAGGTAAAAACACATTTGTGCTTTTGGCTAAGAATTATTTTAAAGCAGGAGCATCATATGATTTTGAATATTATATGTACATAAAATCCGCAGGTGATGTTTATACCAGAGTAAACTGGGATAATACAAACGGATATAATGCAAAAATATATGAAGCTAATGCATGGAAAACCACGGGAACAAATGCAATTAAGGTTGAAAATGTAGGTGACGGAAGCAAGGGTGACGGTACATGGTACAGAGTTACCGGAACAAATATAAACCTTACCGAAACACCGAACGATAACGCTCAGGGACTTTTCTCATTTGTAGGCGGTGCTGAAGCTTATGTGGATGACCTTAAGATTACTTGCAATACTCCCGGTAAATTTGTGCCGAGTAATCCCAGTAATGATTTTGAAGATTTCGTAGCAGGAACAGAAAACTTTCCAACGACGTTTGATAAGCTTGAAACAGTTAAAAATTCAAACAGTTCAAAAGTTACTGATGATTATACCTTAAAATATGGTGACAAGGCATACAGCGGTTCCAGATCAATGTATATTAACACAATGAGAAAGGTTAATGAAAATCTTGGCAGCGGTATATGGATGGGAACAAATCCCGCGCTCGGACTTACCGACGGTAAATCATATATTATGAAATTTTATATGTATCCTGTAAACTTCAGCGTTGAAAATGGTATGTATATTTCAATGGGTCAGGATTACAGAGCATATATACAGGCTAACAAAAATAACTACATTTATTCAAATAAAGGTACTTTCAACAGAATAGAAACCGGTTCCAAAGCCGGCTGGTATGAATTTACAGGCGGTGAAGCTGTTTATAACAAGGGCTGGGGACCGTGGTTTATCACAATGGAAGAACAAATGTGCGCTGAATTTTATATGGATGACATTACCTTTACGGATGTTGAGACAGGAGAAGTTGTAACTGTATTTGACTTTGAAAAAGAATACGCACTTCCAAAGAATATTCTCACCACTCAGATATCAACAGATAAGATGAGCGTATCATGGAGAAATCCGAAATCAAACGATGTTTCAAAGGTTTCTCTTTATGATGTTACAAATGATACTTTGATAGATGATTCATTCAGTACTGCGTCAAATGCTGTTATAAATCGTGAAATTACCGAATTTACGACAGAACCGGGTGAAAGTCAGATATACAGAATTGATTTCACATATGACGATGGTGTGGTTAAGTCATTCACAACAGGATATACTCCGTCAAAGAGCTGGTCATACAAGGTAGGTACATGGCAGATGACAGCGAGTGAACCTAAGGCGCCGGATAGAATGATAGCGGATGATAAGGTATATCATACAGCACCGCCGTCAATAAGAGCATTTTCTAACTATACCGGTGCATTTGAATCCAAGAGCTCTTTGATTGAAGTATTTACAACAGATAACTTTGATATGAATAAGACCTACCGCTTCTCGGGCTGGATTAAATCAAACAACCAGGGATATGTATGGGCAAGACCGTTCGACGAAAACGGTAATACATACAGAATTTACTCACCTGTTTGCGGAAACTGGAATAAAGCAGATTACTCCACGGATTGGGTAATGTTTTCAAAGGATGTAAAGCCATATTCAAATACAAATAAAGCATTTCAGTTTAACCTCAGAAACGTTGCAGAGGATTTCTGGCTCGATGACCTCGAACTCTACGA
This sequence comes from uncultured Oscillospiraceae bacterium, assembly GCA_964423705.1. GTDB lineage: Bacteria > Bacillota > Clostridia > UMGS1810 > UMGS1810 > CAKSIN01. The sequence goes on along the minus strand of CAYRGA010000007.1, from coordinate 24,255 downwards.
GCTTGATGACGGAGGCAATATCGTAGGCGATAACCTTCTTGCCGGTATCGGTGCGGTTGATGCGGCAGCTAAACCGGAAGAACTTATACCCGGCGAGGTTGATAACGAAGTTAACGCGGCAAGAATACGTTGGCAGGCAAACGATGGTGTTGAATATACGGCAGTATATGACGTAGCTCTGAGCAAGGATGTACCGATTGCATATGTACCGGCATCTATGGGTTATATTGATATAACAGGATTAAAGGGCGGAAACAGCTACAGTTTCCTTTTAAAAGCTGTAAACAGCGAGGGCAGAGAAAGCGAAAACGGTGTTACCGTATCTGCAGAGCCGCTTGCGGAGGATCTCATCATCGGCAATTATATAGTAAATACATCCTCAGGTACAGCAAATGTAAGTGTTGATGTTAAGAATAACGGTATGGGAGATAACTTTACAGCACAGCTTATAGTTGCTGTATATGATGGAGATATTCTTAAGAATGTGAAAGCTTCCGCAGTTACAACTATCGCACAGACAAGCCCGGCGGCAAGCTCGGTTACACTTAATCAGTCAATTTCGGTTCCGTCCGGATATACATTGAAGGTTTACCTTTGGGACAGCCTCAGCAGCATGAAGCCTCTGAAAGCTTCCATAAGTAAATAATGTACAAACAATACAAAATTCAAAGTATTTAAAATGAATGGTTTCCGGTGAGAACGCAGGTTCTCACCGGAAAATTAACCGAAGGAGTACAGCTCCTTATTGAAAAAGGATTATAATTACTACGATGAAAAAATTATTATCATTTATATTAATAATAATGGTTGCGTCCGGCAGCTTAACTGTCGGCTACGCGGCTGATACGGATTATCTGGATATCATATTTGCACGTGAAAACGGCAGTATAACGTTAGAGCCGATTGCGGCCGACAACGGTGTTTTAACCTTTTCGGGTACGTATTCGCACGGTGCCGGCTACAGCATGACACTTAAAATCATCGATGATGAAACGGAACAGATTTATGCACTTGCCGAGAAAACCACCAGAAACAAAGGTGTATTTAAAATAGTTGCCGGCTTAAGTGCAGCTTCATACGGCAGAAATCTTACCGCATATCTTATGGGCGGTAAGGATTCCGAGGCATACAAGGTTAGCTTTAATTACGGAAGCTTGGCTACGGATGCCGAGCACATTACGGTTTATTCTGTTACGAATACCGATACCGTAAGTTTGGGCGGTGTACAGGAATCAAATATGCAGATTGTTGTTTCGGGAACTTACTCAAAAGGTGCCGGATATAAAATCAGCTTTGAGCTTAGTGATACTGTGAAAGGTACGCAGTATATAAGTAAAACAGCAAACAGTAAAAACGGCGGAGCATTCAGCTTTGATGCAGAGCTTCCGCTGGAGGCATACGGCAGAAAGCTGACGGCACGTATAAAGTCAAACAAAGATACCGACTGGGCAGAATTAATATTTACATGCTCCGGAGGTCCTTCAAAAAATAAGCTTATGGTTACGGAGTATATTTCCGATATTGAGGCACTCATTGCCGAGTGTGAAGCAAAGGGCTTGTCAGTTGAATACGAAAAAACGAATTTGGCTGTTATTAAACGATTTGACGGATTTATAGATGATTTCTATTCAAACGGAAATAAAACAGAATATGAACATAACATCAAGGTAGTGCTTGAGCTCGGGGAACAGACTGTTTCTGATTTAAACGGTTATCTTGACGGCACAAAAGCCGAAAAGGTAGCACCGATATACAAAAGCTCAAAAATAACCACAGACGGTCAGAGTTTCATAGGTACGACCGATGTAAAGGGTGAAGAGAGAACACAGCCTATCTTTTTAAACGGCTACGGTCATTGGGCAGATGCACTCGGTGATTATGACAGCTTCGCATCACTGGGTATAAACACATCACAGTATGAGGTGGGACCCAGCAGTATATTAAAGCAGAGTGGTTCGTCATACGCGGTAAACGCATCAGGCGTGCAGAAGGTTAAAGATGTGTTCGCAAAAGCTGAGGAAAACAATCTGTCGGTCACATTTATGACAGCAGTACACTATTTTCCGGAATTTTTGTACACAATGTATCCGTCCATTGCGACGGATTCATTGAGAGGCAACACCATGGTTCCGTATAATCCTACACATCCTGAGGTCAAAAATGCACTGGAGGTATTTTTAAGAGCTGTAGTTCCCGAAATTAAGGATTATAAGTCTTTCCACAGCATATGCCTTGCAAATGAACCGATGTTTGTTGCAATAGACCATCCGGATAGATACTATGAGCCTGCATACCGTGACTTTTTAAAGAAAAAATACGGTAATGTTGAAGCATTGAACAGGGCGCATAACAGCGAGTGGAAAAGCTTCGATGAAGTGATATTCACTGTTAAAGATCCCAGGATTAATACCGCGGAATATATAGATTACCGTGAATTTAACGACGATATTCTCACTGAATGGTTTGCGTGGATGAAGGAGATTATAAATGACATTGACCCGACAATTCCGGTTCACGTGAAGTGCTCTGCTTATATTTCAAGCGGCGGTGACGGTGCCAGAAGAAGATTCTGCGGTACGAACTACGAGAAGTGGTCACAGATTATGGACTTAAACGGTTGTGATGCATGGTCAAGCTACGGAAAGGTTTCATCTCAGCTTCAAGGTAAGATGATGTGGTATGACTTCATGACTTCCATGAAAAATGCTCCGATTGTAAACAGCGAGGACCATTTCCTGGATGAGAGAAATGACTATGCCACAAACGATACTAAGATATTTTATAATGAAAACGAGTATTTGATGGGTATGGCGGATGTATGGCAGGGTGCTGTTCACGGCAGAGCCTCCGCCGTGTACTGGCTCTGGGACAAATCTTCCAGAACGCAGTCGGGTACGTGGTACTACAACTGCAACCTTTCAAAACGTGCCGATTATATTGCCGGTATAGGCAGAATAAATCATGACTTGAACCGTCTGGCAAACGAAGTGACGGCGATTCAGAAAAAGGGCACCAGAGTGGGAGTAATGTATTCAAATTACAGCCAAATCTCCGAACCGTATTTTTCGGCAGCTATGTATGAGGCATACCGCAGAATGATAAACAGCGGCGAGAAGGTATTTGTGGCAAATGATACATATCCCGAAAAAATCAACGAAAACGAAGATTTACAGCTTCTCATCCTTCCGGTGTGTCAAAATATGCCGGAGAAGGTATGGGAGGAATTGAAGAAATTCCTGGAAAGAGGCGGCAAGCTTATTTTCGCGGAATGTGGAAACGAATATTATGACGAAAAAGGCGGTTCACTCACCTCATCACTGAAAAATACGGTTTTATCAAATTCTACAAGGGTAAGCTTCAGCGGATGGGAAAGCGGATATAAAATGACCGGCTGTGATGCTGTTTATGCGGCAATAGACGATGCACTCAGCGGATTGGAGCACAGCGTAACGGTTGCCGAGGCTTCCAAAAACACCGAATGGACTGCTGTTGAATATGACGGTGGCTACGTCGTTAATCTGTTCAACACGTCCGAAAGTGATGTAAATGTATCGTTAAAGCTTACGGACGGAAGGGAATTTGAAGCTTTCGACCTTACGGAAAACGAAGCCTTAAAAGGTGATACTCTGACTTTGACAACATATGAAACAAAGCTTGTAAAGCTCACACCGATAACCGAGGTGCACAGATTTACCGATGGCAGCGGAACAGAGATAACCGCACTGAAGGAAGGTGACAGCTTCGCCGAGATTAAAACCACAATTTCGCCGAAAGCATCATATACTCATGTCGTGGCTCTTTACAACGGAAATGGACTCGTTAAATCCGAAAATGTGTCCGGCACAGCGGATAACAGCGGAAAGATTGATTCAAAGGTTAAGATAAATCTTGACAAAAATGCTGTATCGGGTTCTGTTATCAAGTCATTCTTATTCGACAGTTTAGAAAATATTAAGCCGTACATACCGTCAGCGGTTCTCGGCAATCAGCAGTAAAAGGAGTGATTTTATGAAAAAGTTAATTATTCGTGTTGTTTCGGCAGTAATGTCACTTTCGCTGGCATTGCCGGCGGCGATGTCGTTTGCGGCTGTCGAAACAAAAACCGATACAAGCTCCGTGCCCGGCTGGACAGTGGAGTTCAGCAAGGCGGACGGCGGCGCCGTTATCGATACCGAAGAGAGGTACAGCGGAGATGCGTGCATGAAAATGACCAACTATGCCCCGTCAGATAACGGTGGATATCTTCGTGTAAGCTATCCTGTTTCGGTAAAGCCGAATCATAGCTATGTATACGGCTTTAAGGCAAAAACCAAAAATGCGCAGGGTGCATATGCACAGATTAACTGGATAAGAACCGCACTGGGATATTTGAACCCGGCGGGAAACACCTCAGATTGGCGCGATTTTGAGTTTGCGTACACAAACGGGGAGGATACCACTGCATATCTGCGCTTTATTCTTGAAAAGGGTGCGGAGTGCGTGTGGATAGATGATGTGTATTTCTATGATACATCACTTCCGAAAACACAGGAAAACAATCTTATAAAGAATCCGTCTTTTGAGGGAATTGCATCCGCAAACTCAAAAAGTGCTTCGGGAAACATCATTCCGGTGAGCATAAACAACGGACTCAAAATGGACGGCGACCTTTCCGACTGGGGAGATACTTATGCCAGAGATATCGAAATATATACCGATTATACTCAAGCACCTCAGACGATTTCCGGAAATATACGCTATGCTTATGATGAAAAGAACTTCTATTTCGCGATAGATGCCGAAGACGATGTACACGAGCCGGTGACATCAGGAAGCTACTGGAACGGTGACGGTCTGCAGTTTACCATATGTGCTACCGGCGAAACCTTTGGTACATCATACGGTGTGGTGTATGACGAAGCGGCAGATGAGGTATACAAATTCGGAGATACCGCGATAGATGTGGGTGTATCGAGAAACGGTACCAAAACAATCTATGAAGTTGCAATTCCGTGGTCATCGCATTTTGCCGAGGTTCCGGGCGTTGCATTGTTTAACGTAATCGTAAATGACAACGATAATGATGAATTTGGCAGAAGAGGCTGTATAGATGTAGCACCGGGTATCTCAATGTACAAGGGCAGCCAGCTTTTCCCGAAAATGATGATGCTCAAAGAGGGCGAGGAATTTGTGGCATTTTTGGATGGTGTATCAAATGTCGATGTGGGAAAAGAAGCGGCATACACTATAGATTTGTTTAATCAATCATCGTCGGATAAAACGCTCGCGATTAAGAGTAAAAAGGCAAATTTGGATATAGCTGTTACTCTTAAGGGCAACGAATCCACGACATATGAATTTTCAAAAATATTTACCAATTACGGAGCACAGGAAACCGATATCGAAGTAACCGACGGTAAATCCACCTATTCCGCATCGATTGTAACCGAGGTTTGCCCTGATGAAAAGCTTACAAAGCAGATAATTGCAAAGCAAAAGAAGAATCTTGCCGAGCTTGCACCGCTTATGGCAAAATGTGAAGAATTGGAAATACCGATTGAGTATCAAAAAATCAAATATAATACCATAGAGCTCTTTATAGGTTATCTTGAGGAAGACTTGGCAGACGGAGATTTAACCAGAATCTCTGAGCAGGACAGAGTGCTTACCAAGCTTTACAACGAGGCAAAGGAAGAATTTAACGGACTTATAAGCGGCGAGCTTGAGCCTGTTTCCGTACCAAAGTACGTTACAAGCCCGGTATCATATGTTGACAAGCATTTTGTCGCTACTACACGCCGTGAGGACGGAACCGAAGAGGTAAGACCTGTATTTTTCGTAGGCGGAGGTCACTGGGCGCAGTCCAGACTTCCTAAGGAGGTCGAAAACATTTCAAAGGTCGGCTTTAATACAATGCATCCTGAAATCGGTCCTTGGGATGCGATGGTTGAAGCTTGTGCCGTAAAGGATTGGTCACTTAAGGTTATCGGAAATTATACAATCGGTGCCGAGTCATCTGAAACAGTTGTCCGCACTTCGCCCGGTAAATCACTTAAGCTCAGCAGTACATTACCTTACGTAAGCAATAACTATTGCTATTTAAGGCAGACCATTGACGTTAAGCCGAATACCACATATGAATACGGCATATCCGTTAAAACATCAAATGTCAAAAACGCATATTACTCCATAAGACCTATCGGAGATAAGGCGGCAAGGAAGTATCTTAACGGTACTTACGACTGGCGTGATGATAAATACGAGTATACTACAGGCAGTGACGAAACCAGCTTAACCTTCTACATACTTATAGAGGATGTGGCGGATGCTCTTTATGTGGATGATGCTTTCGTACAGGAAAAGGGCAAAGACAAAAATATTCTTAAAAACGGAACATTTGATTCCACCTGGCCTGAGGGTCAGTACTATGCTATGGAGCAAAGTGTAGTGGATGCTTTGGCTGAAACCTTTGCAAATATGGACAGATTTAACATTTCAGGTATGTATTCAGCGGCTCCGCACTATGTACCGAGCTTTCTCACGAGAGATTATCCGGATGTTGCTCTTCCGGAGCAGTACTCAAGTTTCAGCAGATGGAACACCAAGCATGAAAAGCTTTTGGAAATGTATGAGATATTCTACAAGAGCCTTATTCCGAGAATTAAGGATTACGAGTCGTTTGACGGCATAGTTCTTGCAAATGAACCGCAGTTTAACACGAGAGTCAGCAGTTACGCTTACATTGACGATTTCAGAGCGAAGATGAAAGAGAAATATACCTCAATCGATGCGCTTAATGCACGCTGGGGAACAGCATATACCTCCTTCGATGAAGTTGAAATGCCGGCTTCAAACCTTGAAACCACACCTCAGTGGCACGATTGGAGAGAATACAATGATACTATTCTTCCCGAGTGGGTTTCTCACATCAGTGATTATATAAAATCGGTTCAGCCGAATGTGTATACGTCGGTTAAGGTAATGGATACCTTCGGCAGACAGTCGAATTTCCGTGTATGGGGAAGTAACAATTTCGAGGTACTGAAGGATTACACGGACATAAACGGCTGCGACGCATGGTCACTTATAGATACTTATGATGTGCGCTGGAAAAACGTGTTCTATGACTTTTTAACTTCGGTTAAGAATGCACCGATTTATAATACAGAGGACCATATAATCATCGATGCACGTCAGATGGAATATGACCCCAACGAGGTTAAGTACAACGTCGTGGATATATGGAATGGTGCGGTTCACGGACGCGGCGGTTCTGTATTGTGGATTTTGGACAGATCTTCAAGAACCAAAAACGGTACGATATATTTTAATTCTCTGCTCACGGCAAGGCCGGAGTCGATTGCAACCCTCGGCAAGACCACGCTTGATTTGAACAGACTTTCAAACGAGGTTGTGGCACTTCAGGATGCACCGTCGAATACAGCGATTTTGTACTCGCAAAATTCGGTTCCGTATACCGATGAGATGCTTGACATTATATTCAGTACGTCGGCATATCTTGGAGAAAATGGTCAGAAAACGCGTTTTGTGGTAGAGTCCGAGTCAGAAAAGATGTTCGATTATGGCACACTTATTGTTCCGAACAGTGTAAGCATAACCGAAAACACCTTAAACAACATTAAAAAATTCGTTGACAACGGCGGAACGCTTCTTATAATCGGAGATAAAGCATTAACCGTGAACGAATACGGCGACAGCCATGATGAAGCTCTTGTAAGCTATATTAAGAGCAAGGCAACCGTGCTTGACTTCGAGGATGCCGGAACATCGATATCTGCCGCAAGTAAGGAAAATGTAAGAAATGCAATCACAAAAGCAGTCGAAAGCAACGGTTACGATACGGTGGTTATCAAAGACAAGGCTACCGGAAATAAGCTTGCGGACGGTGATTATATTTGGACAAAATATGATGGCGCATATATTATAAATTTATGCAGCTATGTATGGGAAGATAAAGAAGTTGAAATATATATTAACGGAAGCAGAATAACGGCAAGCGAAGATTTGATAAACTTCGGAAAATACGGTGACACCGTTAAGCTTGAAGGTCACGTGCCGGTGCTTTTGAAAATTGATGAATGAGGAAACATATGAATAAATGGAAGTTAATTGAAAACAAACCTAATATAAAAGGCACGAGAAAGCGTGAATCCTTGTGGACACAGGGAAACGGCTACATGGGCATACGGGCATCTTTTGAAGAAGGTTATCTTGAATCATCGCGGAACACACTGATAAACGGTGTGTTTGACCGTGCAAAGGGTGATGTTACCGAGCTTGCGGTGCTTCCGGATGCGACAAATTTTGAAATTGAAATAGGCGGCGAGCGTTTTGATATGCTCGCCGGCACGGTTGAAGACTACAGTGCGTCACTTGATATGTATACGGGTGAATTTACGCGCAGTCTTAAATGGACAGGTTCCGACGGCAAGTGCGTGAAGATTGACTTTGCGCGTATGGTTTCGACAGATATGAAGCACGTCGCCGCGCAAAAAGTGACTGTCACTCTTTTAAGTGGTGATGATGAAATCACCGTTAAAACCGGTCTTGACGGAAAACAGACAAACACAGGAGTTCAGCATTTCGGCGGTGCGGTAAAACGGTCTTATCCGAGCGGTGAAAACGGGCTTTATGTCACTACTCTTCAATCGGGAGTTGATGTTGCGGCGCATTATTGCATATTGTGCAGTAAAAGATGTGAAAAATCAGTCCATATAGACAGAAGAAGTGTTTTTACTGATGTATCGGTTAAGCTTGAATGCGGCGAGAGTGTCACATTTGAAAAAATAGTTTCGTACGTGACATCGAGAGATTCCGAATACGCGGATAAAAAGGTGGAAATTTCCAAAATATGTGAGGACGGAAGAAACTATCTGAATACCGCAAAAAAAGAAGGATATGATTCCTTGAAAAAAGCTGACAGTGAAAAGCGTGCCGAATACTGGCAGAATAATCTGACAGACATAGAAAGCGGCAACGGCTTGACAGACACAGCGATTATATTTGCACAGTATCATTTGAGTATAATGATAAGTCCTGATGATAACCGACTCGGAATAGGTGCTAAGGCGATGAGCGGGACAGGTTATATGGGACATTCGTTCTGGGATACGGAGGTGTTCATTTTCCCGTATTATCTGTACACAAATCCCGCTTCCGCGAGAAGACTTTTGGAGTACCGATACAGACTTTTGAACATAGCCGAGAAAAAGGCAGAGCAATACGGCTTCAGCGGTGCTATGTACCCTTGGGAAAGTGCTTGGTATGATGACGGTGAATCTTGCCTGGAGTACGGTGACCTTGATTTGGTGACAGGCGAGCGCAGAAAGTTTGACATGGGTGAAAAGGAGATACATGTAACTGCCGGAATTGCTTATGCGGCACTGCAATATTACACGGTTACCGGGGATGAGGATTTTATGCTTAAATACGGTAACGAAATTATCGTCCTCACGGCATTGTTTTTTGCAAGCCGTTCGGAGTACAGAAACGGAAGATATGAAATACTTGATGTCATCGGTCCCGATGAATACAAGGAAAATGTAAACAACAATGCGTACACAAATTACATGGCATATAAAAATATGACTGCGGCTGCTGATATCCTTAAGGATTGTCCGAGTGACTTGCACGACAAGCTTGATGCAAGCTACGGATTTGAAAAGGTACAGAATAAAATAGCAGAGGTTCTGGGAAAATTTTATTTGCCCAAGCCTGAAAGCGACGGAATTATATCTCAGTTTGACGGCTGTAAGGAATTAAAGCCGATTGATATCAGTCATTACAAAAAGCTCAGTAAGGTATGCGCTATATTTGGCGATTACGGATTTGCTGATATACTTAAAATGCAAGTGTACAAGCAAGCGGATTTGGTTATGCTTTTCTATTTGATGGATGAATTGTTCTCTAAGGAATGTATAAAAAGCAATTTTGACTATTATGAAGAGAGAACCATACATGATTCGTCGCTCAGTCTTTGTATTCATGCACTTGTGGCGGCGCGTACGGGTGAATATGATTTGGCTGACGATATGTTTTACCGAAGCTGCTGCGTTGATGTGGGTGATAATACCGATAATTCCGACGAGGGAATACATGCCGCATCAATAGGCGGAATTTGGCTTGCACTTGTGATGGGCTACGGCGGATTGAGAGCCGGCAAGGACGGTATATCCGTAAATCCGGTTCTGCCGAAGGGCTGGAAAATGTATTCGTTTATACTTACATACAGGAATACCAAATTTAAAGTTTTGGTAAATGAAGAAGGCTGCACGACTGAGCACTTATCCGGTGACAGTCTTGTAATATCGGTAGGCGGAGAGGAGCGTACTGTATGAAAAAAAGCACAAAAGGCAAACTTAAATTCAAGGACAATTTCGATGCGTGGATTTTGATGCTTCCGATGGTTGTGGTTTTGTATCTGTTTGTGTGGCGTCCCACGGTATTTGGCGGAGTATGGTCGTTTTTCAGAATGAAGGCATATACAGCGATTGAATTTTGCGGATTGGATAACTACATCAGGGTTCTTACTCACACTCAATTTGTACCGATGCTTGTCAATACGGTTGAATTCGTGTTTTGGTCGCTTGTAATAGGCTTCTTTCCTCCGCTTTTTATAGCAATTATGCTCAACGAAATAGTTCATTTTAAAAGCGGATTCAGAGTGCTTATATATATACCGGCAGTAATTCCGGGTATTGCGGCAATGCTTATGTGGTATTTTATTTACTATCCGGACCAAAGCGGACTTTTAAATTCACTGCTCGCAAAGTTTGGCGTAGAGCCGTTCGGCTGGCTTAACAATCAAAGCTTCGTAATAATAGGACTTGTAATATATATGACCTGGAAAGCTTTTGCCGGAACAGTTTTGTTGTACATTTCCGCATTGCAGGGAGTGTCTGTCGAGGTTTACGAGGCGGCGCTGATTGACGGTGCCGGACCCTTTAAACGTTTATGGCATGTTACCAGACCTGCAATTGAGGGGCTTTTGCTTTTAAATGTGGTTCGCCAGATAATAAGCGTATTCCAGGTAATGGAGGTTCCGCTCGCTATGACTGGTGGCGGACCTAACGGTGCATCGTCCACATTATCGTTTCAGCTTTATCAATACGGCTTTAACAGCGGCGGTAAAGGTACCGGACAGGCTATGGCGATGGGAGTTATAATTTTCCTGATACTCATAGTACTTACGATATTTTATTTTAAAATAAATCGTAAGGTTGAAGACCGTTATTAAGGGAGGGCTTTATATGAAAAGATTCAGTACAAAACAAACAGGCATGTTGAGCTCTGCCGAATTAAAGACGAGAAGCGGTAAAATTATTTACTGGACGTTTTTTGCGATTCTGTCGGTTATGGTTGTAATTTCAATTGTGCCTGCTATATGGACAATACTTACCTCGTTTAAGGATACTCAGGAAATATACAGTTCATTCGGGTTTTTGCCCAAAAACTTAACGTTATCAAAAGTCGGCACAAGGTTAATGGAGTCGTGGAGTCAGCTTCAGCTCAGCACATCCATTATCAATACAATAGTTCTGTCACTGGGGCAGCTGGTTTTTAAGCTTGTTGTATGCGGATTTGGCGGATATGTATTGTCAAAGCTTAAGCCGAAGGGTTCAAAGCTTATATTTACGCTGGTAGTATGGACGATGATGATGCCCGGTCAAATAAGATTGGTTCCGAATTATATCTCGTGGCTTCACTTTCCGTTTGCCATGGATATGGGAATGGGATTTAATTTGCTTGATACTTTTTGGCCTATGTGGCTCGGTGCCGCAGGTGATACCTTTGCCGTGCTTTTGTTTAAAAATGCGTTTGACGGCTTGTCAAATTCATATGTTGAGGCGGCAAAGCTCGACGGCTGCAGTAATTATGGAGTATTTTTCAAAATAATGCTGCCGCTTGCTGCACCTGTTATGATATATGAGTCCATAAATGTGCTCTCGGGTGCATGGGCAGACTTCTTCACACCGCTTTTGGTACTCGACAAAAACTCGGTTGTACCGCTGGATATCTATCGTTTACGTTCAGACGGCAGTGTGAAGATGAATACGTATTTCATGGCACTTGTATTTGCAAGTGTTCCGCCGTTTTTGATATTTGTTGTATTCCAGAAAAGAATTATGGGCGGCGTAAATATCGGCGGTGTAAAGGGATAAATAAAAATTTAAAAAGGAGTGTATGTTTATGAAAAAGGGTATTGTAACAAAATGTATTTCCGTTATGCTGGTTTCGGCACTTGCCGTAAGTACCCTTGCCGGATGCGGAAAACAGGCAGCCGACAAGGATGAAGAAGGCAGAACTGTGATTTCGGTGGGTTCATGGCCTCCGAAAGAGAGCGAAGCTCTTACTACCATGAATGAGAGAAAAGACAGATTCGAGAAGGCTAATCCCGATGTTAAAATCGAGCCGGACACATGGGCATTTGAAAGACAGACCTTTTATGCCAAGGCTGCCGGCGGACAGCTTCCGACGGTTTACATGGCAGGATTTACCGAAGTTCCCGAAATTATAAATTCGGAATATTCGGCAGATTTGAGCTCTGTATTAAAGAAGCGCGGTTATGACGGAATGTTTAACGAAAACATTATGGATATTATAAGCGATGACGGAAAAATAATGGCATTTCCGACAATGGCATATATCTTAGGTCTTGCGTATAATACTGAGATGTTCGAAGCGGCAGGCCTTATGAATGCGGACGGAACTCCTCAGCAGCCGAAGGATTGGGATGAGGTTGTTGACTTCGCGGTTAAAATCAAGAAAGCTACCGGAAAACCCGGCATTGTTCTTCCGACTGCAAGCAACAGCGGCGGATGGATATTCACACCTATTGCATGGTCATTCGGTGTTGAATTTATGAAAAAAGACAAAAACGGAAACTGGAAGGCAACCTTTGATACCAAGGAAGCCACAGAGGCGCTTCAGTTTATAAAGGATTTGAAATGGAAATATGACGTATTTCCATCAAATACGCTTATAAACGGTGAAGATTGGTACAAATCATTCGCTACCGGAGATGGTGCAATGACTATTGCCGCAGGTGATTATCCCAGAAGAGTTGTAAAATATGATATGAAGCCGGAACAGGTCGGAATGATGGCAATGCCTGCAGGTCCCAAGCGTCATGTTACACTTCTTGGCGGTGAAGTACTTTGTGTCAGAAATGATGCAACCGATGATCAGATTGATGCAGCTATCCGCTGGATTGAAACAAAAAACAGCTATAGTCTTACCGAAGAATATAAAACAAATGTTAAGAATTCCGTATCAACAAAGCTTAATGAGGGTCAGTATGTGGGAATCAAGAGCATGAGCCCGTGGAGCACAGCAGCAGAAGCTGTAGCTTGGGAATATGATTACATTGATAAAAATGTAAACGCAAATCAGAATCATGTTAAATTATACAATGACTTCGTAGCTAAATGTACAGCGGAAATTCAGCCGGAAGAACCTGTTTGCTGTCAGGAGCTTTATGCTATACTTGACGGATGTATTCAGGAGGTTCTTTCAAATAAAAATGCCGATTGTGCAAAGCTTATGAAAAAGGCAAATTCTGATTTCCAGAAAAACTATCTTGACAATTTAACTTACTAAAATGTATAATATACTCTGTTGCAGATGTATTTTGCCTGTGACAGAGTATATTTACGCAAATTATCACTAAAACAGTACAATGGAGAAGCTCTTATGAATAAACAAAATGCAAAAATAATAGGTTTTATAACCGTAATGTCATATGTGGCGAATTATTTTTTGAGAAATATGCTCGGAGTACTTACTCCGGCTATACTCAAGGCAACGAGCTATACAAAGGAGTACATAGCCTTTCTCTCGTCAATGTATATGATTGCATATGCGGCAGGACAGCTTTTAAACGGGGTATTGGGTGATATTTTCAAGCCGCGCTCAATGGTTCTTGTGGGACTGTCTGCCGCGGCATTTTCAATGATATTGTTCCCGTTCAGTCGTTATCGCCTGACACAAATCGTATGCTTTACGGTTTTGGGGTATGGTTTATCCATGCTTCGCGGACCACTGATGAAAATAATTTCTGAAAACACTAAACCTGCACATGCCAGGGTAATATGCGTTTTTTTCTCATTTTCAAGCTTTGCCGGACCTCTTATAGCCGGCCTGTTCGCCATGATATTTAAGTGGAAGGCTGCTTTTGCGGCTTCGGGCATTGCGACCTTGGCTGTTGCCGCAATAGCGTATATAGCTTTAACAATCTTGGAAAACAAAGGTATGGTGACTTTTAAGCAAATAAAAAATGTGTCATTGAAGGAAATGCTCGATGTATTTAAAATAGACGGATTCGTGTTTTATATTATCATCGCTTGCTTGGTTGAAATTGCCGGTATATCAATTTCATTCTGGATACCCACATTATTAAATGAATATGTTGAATTCGACGAAACAAAATCAAATATGGTATTTTCATTTATATCTTTTGCACGTGCGCTGATACCTTTTGCCGCGCTGGCAATTTTCAAGTTGTTTAATGAAAATGATACACTTATAATAAAGATATCATACGCAATATCTCTTGTCTCGTTTTTATTAATGGCGATTATTCCGCCATGTGTATTCAGTATCATCTTCTTGCTTTTGGCACTTGTGATGAGCAGCCTTGTTTCGGCTCTTTTGTGGAGTATATATATCCCCGGACTGGGTAAAACAGGCAGAGTATCAAGTATAAACGGCATACTGGATTGCGGCGGTTACATCGCAGCGAGCATATCGACCACAATATTCGCACATGTGGTATCGACATTCGGCTGGAAGGGACTTATAATTGCTTGGATGATGATACCGACAGTCGGATTGGTTACTGTGATAAAAAGGACTTGCAAATAGTCGGTATCAAAATTAAATATATACTTATAAAGATGGCTGTGGTAAGGTTTGTGCTGTTTTGACAGTCCTTTTTTTGTAACGATTTGACCTGTGAATAAAAGTGATGTCTGTCTGAAAAATGTGTATTTATTATCTTGCATGAAATAAATAAAATTATGCTCAAAAATCAATGAAATTTCCTTAAATACATTGACATTTTGGTGAATAAATGATAAATTAGAAATGGTGGTACAGTTTAATTTTAATTGCTTTTGGGAAAAGTTTCCGCGATTAAGCTCAAATATTTCATCTGTTCTGAAATGCAGCTTTGTTTTAAATATGGTTGATATACGTTTCAGTCGGGGCAAGGAGGTAAAAATGACACGTGAAGAAGAAAAGATGACTACAAAAAATAATATACTTTCTGCATGTGTAAAATTATTTTTGGAACAGGGGTATTACAAAACGACTCTCTCGGCTATCGTAAAGGATGCGGGAGTGTCCTTTTCGTCATTCCAAAATTTATTTAAAACCAAGGACGGCGTATTGCTTGAGCTCACGGAAATTATGTTTAACAGTCAATTTGCCATGGCACGCAGTGTCGGCGGTATGGAAATAAAGCCGATGCTTATATATGCGGCGGAAACCGCTATTCAGATAACACTCACCGAGCTTAATGAGAATTTGCGTGAGATATATGTGGAAGCATATTCAAATCCCGCTTCGCTGGAATATATATACACACGTACAACACAAGAACTTGAAAAGATATTTGCCAAGTATAATCCCGATTTCTCTGAAAGCGATTTTTATGAGCATGAGATAGGCTCGTCGGGAATGATGAGAAACTATATGGCGCGAAAATGTGACCAATATTTCACTCTTGAAAGAAAGCTGGAGCGATTTATTGATATCAGCCTTAAAACATATAATGTCCCGTCGGAGGAGATAAAAGAGGCGGTGGATTTCGTCCTTTCGCTTGATATTCGTGACATTTCAAACAAAATTATGCATAAGCTGTTTGAAATGCTTGCCATGAAATTCGATTTCAGTCTGGACGGAATAACGACAAATTGATTTTACGGAGGTACTACAGATGTCTATAATTGTTAATAAAGAAAATTCGGTATTTAATTTGCAGACTCCGAATACAAGTTATATTGTAGGAATATATAAAAATAAATTCCCCGTAAATCTGCATTACGGGAAACGCGTGGAAGGAACAGTGCGTATGAAGGACATGCTGTATTCTGAACGGATTGATTTTTCGCCGTATTCCGAGCTCGACGGTGAGCTTGTATGTGATGAGTCATTGCCGCTTGAATATCCTCTCTACGGAAGCAATAATCTGCGTGCACCTGCATTTCATGCACGTTATGCTGACGGAAGCCGCATAACGGATTTGGATTATATGGGATACAATGTATATCGTGGCAAAAAGCACCTTGAAGGCTTACCGGCAGTGTATACGGAATCGGACAGCGAAGCCGATACATTAGAAATTGAATTGAAGGACAAGCGCACGGGGCTTGTGGTAGTTCTTAGCTATACCGCATTTAATAACTATGATGCCATTACCAGAAGCGTACATATAAAGAACGACGGAGCTGATGATATAACTATCCTTTCGGCTCAGAGCGCACATGTCAGCTTAGTGGGCAAGGATTATGATTTTTCACACCTTGACGGTACATGGGCAAATGAAAGAAATATTCATACTACCGCTTTGGAAAACGGTAATTATTTTATAGACTCCAAGCGCGGTGCAAGCAGTCACATGTTCAACCCGTTTATGATGATAAGCTCAAAAAATTCAACGGAAACGACAGGGGATGTGTACGGATTTTCGCTTGTTTACAGCGGTAATTTTATTGCAGGTGTAAATGTGGATTCAAATGATATGTGCGGAGCGTACATAGGTATAAATTCGTTTGATTTCAGCTGGTTGTTAAAGCCGGGTGAGGCGTTTCAGACTCCGGAGGCTGTAATGGTATATTCCTCCGAGGGAATAGGACAGATGTCAAGAACCTATCACAAGCTGTACAAAAATCGCCTTTGCCGTGGAAAATACCGTGATATTGACCGTCCCGTGCTTATAAATAACTGGGAAGGAACATATTTCGATTTTGATGAAGAGAAGATATTAAATATAGCAAAGAAAGCCAAAACCGCAGGTATTGAGCTTATGGTTTTGGATGATGGTTGGTTCGGTAAAAGAAACGACGACACCACATCTCTCGGTGATTGGTTTGTAAACCGTGATAAGCTACCGAACGGAATAGAAGGGCTTGCGGATAAAATAGAAGGCTTGGGAATGAAGTTCGGACTGTGGTTTGAACCGGAGATGATATCCCCTATAAGTAAGCTTTATGATGAGCACCCCGACTGGTGCCTTCATGTCGAAGGGAGAAAACGAAGTCAGAGCAGAAATCAACTTGTGCTCGATTTGAGCCGCAAGGATGTTTGCGAATATATAACAGAGGTAGTGGTGGATTATTTGCAGAAGGCGAAAATCAGTTATGTTAAATGGGATATGAACCGTCATATCAGTGAAGCCGGCTCGGCAATGCTTTCTCCGGAGCGTCAGGGAGAGGTTATGCATCGATATATGCTTGGATTGTACGGAGTATTGGAGGAGCTTACTATCCGTTTTCCGGATGTTTTGTTTGAAGGCTGCAGCGGAGGCGGAGGACGTTTTGACCCCGGAATGCTGTACTACTATCCGCAGATTTGGACAAGTGACTGCACCGATGCGGTGGAAAGATTGCATATACAGTACGGTACAAGCATCGTTTATCCGTTTTCGACTATGGGCGCACATGTTTCCGCTGTACCGAATCATCAGACCGGACGTACATGCTCGCTTAAAATGCGCGGTGATGTGGCTATGGTGGGGCAGTTCGGTTATGAGCTTGACATTACAACCATGACCGATGATGAGATTTCCGAAGTAAAACAGCAGATTGAGCAACATAAAAAATTGCAGAAGGTATTTCACGACGGTGATTTGTACAGAATCGCTTCACCGTTTGATTCACAGTATACCGTGTGGGAATTTGTGTCTGATGACAAGGAAACAGCTGTCTTGTGCATGTACCGTATACTTACGAATGCTGCTTTGAAAAACAAAATGTTTAAGCTTCACGGCTTAGATGCCGATGCCGTATATGAAATAGAAGGCACCGACGTGAGATTCAGTGGAGATGTGCTTCAAAATATCGGCTTAAATACAGGAAAGTATTTCAATGAAAAAAGTGATTTTACAAGTAAGATTATGGTTTTGAAAAAAGTCAGATAAATATAAAAAAATCAAGCTGTCACATCTGTTTAAGATGAGTGGTAGCTTGATTTTTGCTTTAAAATAAATTCAATAATAGGCTTTAGTCATGTTATTCAGGGTGAGCTTGTGTTTTCACCGGAACATTAAGTGGAACCCGTTGCCTCGGGAGGCCGGGGATATTATAAATCAGTTATATTTCCGTTTATTACGGTGTGGATTACCTTATAATCATTGTCCAATACTATGAAATCGGCATCATATCCGACTTCGAGCTTGCCTTTATTGATTTTAAGAAGCTCACACGGGGTTTGCGATGCCATTTTAAAGGCATCCTTTTCCGGTATTCCGAACTCAACGGCTTTTTTAACGCACTGCATAAGAGTGGAGGTACTTCCTGCTATCGCACCGTCCTGCGTCCTTGCCACCGAATCCTTGACGGTTATTTCCTGTCCGCCGAATTCATATGTTCCGTCGGAAAGGCCTGTGGCGCGCATGCTGTCGCTTATTAAAATCATACGCTCCGTACCGAACAGCTTGTACAGCGTGCGGATTACGGCGGGGTGAATGTGTATTCCGTCGCATATAACCTGAATGTAGATGTTTTTATCTATAGCCGCTCCTATCGGACCCGGATTTCTGTGGTGCAGAGGCGGCATTGCATTAAAGGTATGTGTCAGGCATGCGGCACCGAGCTCTATTGCTTTTTCGGCACAGGAATAATCACAGTCGGTATGACCGATTGAAACCAATTCACTGCACTCCTTTATAAATTCAAAGGCATTTTCAAGCTCCGGTGCGATTGTCACCATTTTAATGTTTTTAAGCTTTTTAAATTCGTTAATATCGGGATTTCGGATGTATTTCTCGTTTTGTGCACCTTTGTATTTAGCGTTTATGTATGGTCCTTCAAGGTGATATCCCAAAATCTCGGCACCTTCGTTTGAGGTCAGGGGACTGTTCACGATATCCGATATGGTGTCCATTCCCATGGTCATTGTGGTCGGAAGCCATGAGGTTATGCCGTTTTCCGCCATGAATTTGCTGATATCTCCGAGGTGCTTGCCATCCATAGTATCATAGCCTATACATCCGTGTGAATGAATGTCTGTCAGACCGGCAAATACTTTCTTCCCCTTTAAATCAAAACCGCTTTCATCGGTTTTACCCATATGGGAGATTTTGCCATCAATAACTTCAATGTCGATTATTTTTCCGTCAATCAGTGCATTTTTAAATATCATCGGTATTCCTCTTTTCTGTGCCGCAGGCGTATATGCGGTTTGCTTTTACGGTATTAGAGCAATGATGCACCCAAAGCACCGGCATCGCCTTGAAGTGAAGATATTTCTATGCGGATATCTTTTCTTATTTTTTCCTTGAGAGGCTTGAGGAGCTTGTCGCCCTGAACCGTTACTCCGCCTGCAAGTACAATGGCATCCGGACCGAATATGTTTGCCAGATTCTCAATTCCGAATGCGAGGTAGGATAAGAATTTGTCAAAAACCTCAGTAGCGACTTCGCAGCCTTTTTCCATTGCATCAAATACGATTTTGCCGTTGGCTTTATTTCCGTTTTCCTTATACATATTGTATAATATGCTGTCCTGATTTGCAAGGGCATATTTCTCCGCACTTTCAGCCAAAGCTGTCATGGAGCAGTAGCGCTCCCAGCATCCGCATTGACCGCAGGGGCATTTTTTGCCGTTTTCGGCTTGTATCATCATGTGGCCTATTTCGCCGAGGTTATTGTTGCTGCGGCAGATTTGACTGTTCATGATAATACCGCCGCCTATACCGGTTCCGAGAGTGACGAGGACAATGTTTCCACAATCCTTTACGTTTCCGAAGCTTATTTCGCCAAGTGCCGCACAGTTGGCATCGTTGTCCACACATACGGGCATCTTGGTCTGCTCTGAAATGAGTTTTTCAAGAGGAACTTTATTAAATGGCAGATTTGCACAGGTGACAAGCCCTTCTTTTATAATTCCGGGTGTGCCCATACCTACGTTTTTAATGTTGAATTCTTGTGTGAGTTTTTTGATTGACTCAGTGATATCTGAGATTATTCCTTCGCATGTTTCTGCGGTCGGAATAGAGCATTTATGCTTTACAACGCCTTCATCAACAACGGCGAATTTTATGTTCGTGCCGCCGAGGTCAACACCGAGCCTTGCGCCGGAGTAAGCGTCACGGTCGCAGATAAGAATAACGTCGGGATGAGTTTTAAGCATGGTAGCCGGTACAGATGTGTTTATTCCACCCTTTAAAAGTGCCGATACAACGCGGCTTTTGTTTGAGCCGCTGGCAAGAAGAATAATTTTCTTTGCACTTAAAATGGTGGATATACCCATTGTCAACGCCTTCTTCGGGACTTCGTCATAGGAGTCGAAGAAACGCGAGTTCGCCTTTATGGTGTTATCGGTAAGTCCGGTAAGATGTGTGCATGAATTTAAGTTGGCATCGGGCTCGTTAAAGCCTATATGACCGTTCTGACCTATGCCCAAAATCTGTAAGTCCACGCCGCCGGCAGCTTTAATCATTTTTTCGTAGTTTTCACATTCGGTTTGAGGGTCGTCCGTTTCGCCGTTCGGTATGTGAGTATTTTCAAGATTTATGTTGATTTTTGAAAAGAGATTTTCATACATAAATCTGTAGTAGCTTTGCTCATTATCCTTTTTAATCGGATAGTATTCATCAAGGTTAAAGGATGTGACAAGCGAAAAATCCGCATCACCGTTTTTGCACATTTCAGCAAGTTTGTTGTACATTCCGACCGGTGTGGAGCCTGTGGCAAGTCCAAGCACTGAGGCGGGCTTTAACATTATCTGCGCAGCAACGATATTTGCTGCCTTTTTTGACATTTCTTCATAGTTTTCACATACGATTACACGCATTTTACCAGTCCTTTCTGTTAAGCAGATTAGTTATTCCTCCACAACATTCATGTGCCATTTGCCGTTTGTAAAGTCGGGTATCGACATAACAGCTCCGCCCTGTGCTATTGACATTTCGGATAAAACTGTTACTGCCATCCATGTTGCGGCATCATATACGTCTATCGGCATCGGCTCGTCATTTCTGAGAGCGTTGAAGAAGAATTTAAATTCCAGCCAGTCCATGCCGTCGTGTCCGCCCTGTACACCGTCTTCAATGTATTTTTTCCACACAGGATGGTCCCACTCGTCCTGATATTTTTCCGCATTTCCGACAGAAACCTTGCGCCAGTCGAAATCGTGCTTCATATCCTCGGTGGTATCGGTAAATACCGAGTCGGTTTGTTCTTCGTACATTGCTTTTGTACCTCTTATGGTGTATCCGCGGCTGTAAAAACGTGGAAGTGTGGTATCAAGCTTTAAGATTATGGTTTCGCCGTTTGCACACTTGAGTACTGTAGTTATTATGTCGCCCTGAGCGAATTTAGCATTCTGCAATACATCATCGGCAGGCTTGTTTGCTTTTATGTAATCGCGCAGACCTGCGGATTTTGAAGCAAATGATGCCAAGCTTACAAGCTTGTTTCCGTGATTTATTTTAAGAACCTTTGCGATAGGTCCGAGGTCGTGTGTCGGATAGTTTTCACAGTTTCTTGTAAGGTAGTTTCTGAGTCTGTAGTGTCTGTCCTCTTTACCGAATGCCACTTCTTTTCTTAAGTCATGAGCATAGCAGCCTTCGCAGTGAACGAGCTCACCGAAGAATCCGTGTTCAGCCATGTTGAGAGTCATCATTTCACGTCTGCCGTAGCAGCAGTTCTCCAAAAACATAAACGGTGTTTTTGTCTTTTCGTATGTTTGGGTGAGAAGGTAGCACTGTTCAAGGCTGTAAGCTCCGCCAACCTCCATTCCGACAGCTTTTCCGGCGTTCATTGCCGCAACCGCTATGTCGGTATGAGTTTCCCATGCGGATGCTATGATAACAACATTTACATTTTCGTCAGCAATCAAATCTCTGTAATCCTTGTAAACGGCAGGGCGTACACCGCAAGCATCTTCTACGGTCTTTGCACCCCATTCGCATCTGTCGTCGTATATGTCACATACTGCTGTAACTGTTTCTTTTTGCGGTAATATTACGTCTTTTAAGAGGGATTGTCCTCTTTGTCCCAAGCCTATCCAGCCGATTTTAATGTTTTGCATGATTTATATCTCCTTTTATAAAAGTTCCTGTATAATGTTTTTTAAATTATTTTCTTTGTTTTCCATATCGGATACAAGCTTAAATTGGTTTCTTGCACGGTCGAGATTATGATGTTCGCGGTGAATTTTGAAATATGTATCGCCGTTAAGGTAGTCTGTCAAGAATCTTATTCCGCACTCGTATGTCATGAGCTTCGGTGCAAAGTACAGAAGGCTCTTTTCCTTATCGTTGAGCTTGCCTCCGACCTCGCAGAGATAACCCCATGCAAAGTATTTGAAGGCGTCTTCATCGAACCATACTTTGTTAAGGTCTGTTTCGTCCTCGGCAGCAGTCGATGCGCCCATTCTCAAAGCATCTCCGAAATCGTAAAGCGAGCTTCCGGGCATTACCGTGTCAAGGTCTATCACGCTTACCGCATCAAGGGTATCCTTGTCAAAGAGGATATTGTTGATTTTTGTATCGTTATGAGTTACTCTGGTCGGGAGTGATTTGTCATTAAGTCCGTTTACCACGATATCTGCAAAATGCGCATGTGAAAGTGCAAAATCTATCTCATCCTTAACGCTTTCGGCTCTTTTTGCCGTATCGTTTTTAATCGCTTCCTTCAGAGCTTCTATTCTAAGCGGAGTATTGTGAAAGTTCGGTATAGTGTCATAAAGCTTTTCCACCGGGAAATCATCCAGCAGATTTTGAAAATGTCCGAAACCTTTACCTGCATTAAACAAAATTTTATTAGTTTTTTCGTTTTCGATTGTGACGGTGTCTTTTATAAATTTATACACACGGAAATAATTTTGGTCATCGTATTTGTAATAATTTTTACCGTCGTTGGTTTTTATTACAGTAAGCGTTTCACGGCTTGGGTTGCAGCCCTGTTTTACAAGCTTTTTGCGTATAAATTCGGTTACGTTGCATATGTTTTCCATAAGCTCGTCGGGATTCTTGAATATGTTTGTGTTTATTCTTTGAAGAATATATTCACTTGAACTTATGAGGTATGTATCGTTTATGTGGCCGTTGCCGTACCTTTCTGCAGAGAATTCAATGTTAAAATTTTGCAGAACATCATCAATGTTTATTTTGTTATTCATATTTCTTTGCCTCCGAAATCATACATTCCGCGGTTTACAAATTCTGCCATAGCGGCTTTCACGGAATCCGCATCCTCGCGGTATGTGACGCCGTACCATTTTTCGTTCGTTTTGAGTACGGATACGTTTTTGCCCTGCTCCTGTATTCTCAGGGTAACAGCACCCGGAAGGAAAAACTCGGCTTTCGGATTGCTTATGTTTTCATTTAAGAACAGCTTGAATTTTTCTTCAAGGAAGGGGAAAAACTCAGTGTCAAAGCCCCACATGTTCATCGAAACGACGGTGTCTAACGGTATGCCGCTGTTTTTGTCGATGGATGTGTGCTCCGTAACGGTTTTGAGGATTCCATTTTCAACTTCGCATACGCCGCGTGCGACAGTACCGTTTTCGGTGAGCGTATTTCCGAGCTTGTATCCTACCATACACATGTCGGAATTGCTTACAAGTGAGTCGTGTATCTGCTTATAGGCATCGTATCCGTAAAAATCATCGGCGTTTATAACGGCGAAGGGGGCGGAAACGGCATCCCTTGCACATAAAACCGCATGACCTGTTCCCCAGGGTTTAACCCTTTCGTCGGGTACCGAAAAGCCGTTCGGAAGCTTATCCAGTTCCTGGAATACATATTCTGTATCAATCATTTTTTCGATTCGTTTTCCGACTGTGTTTCTGAAGTCGCTTTCGATTGCCTTTTTGATGACGATTACAGCCTTGTCAAAGCCGGCTTTTTTAGCATCGTATATCGAAAAATCGAGGATGCTTTCACCGTTCGGACCGAGCGGTTCAATCTGTTTTAAACCGCCGAAGCGGCTTCCCATTCCCGCTGCCATTACAAGCAGTTCTGTTTTTTTCATTATTAATCACCTTTTTTAAATTTTATAATATTTACATTTTGCATATAATATGATAT
>CAYRGA010000006.1:26208-38117 GCA_964423705.1 uncultured Oscillospiraceae bacterium | reverse complement strand
TGTAATACTTACCAAGTTAGACGGTGATACCCGTGGCGGTGCGGCACTTTCGGTAAGAGCGGTTACCGGTAAGCCGATAAAGCTTGTGGGACAGGGTGAGAAGCTCAGTGACCTTGACTGGTTCTATCCCGACCGTATGGCATCGAGAATACTCGGCATGGGCGATGTGCTCACGCTGATAGATAAAGCTCAGCAGGCATTCGACGAAAAGCAGGCAGAGGAGCTGGAGAAAAAGATTCGTCAGCAAACCTTTGATTTGGATGATTACCTGGAGCAGATGAAGCAGATGAAAAAGCTCGGTTCATTTTCCGATATACTCGGAATGTTGCCGGGAGTGAATAAAAAAGCTATTGACGGGATGTCCTTTGATGAAAGAAAGCTTGACAGAATACAGGCGATTATCACATCCATGACAAAGTCTGAAAGGCAAAATCCCGAAATTATAAATTCAAGCCGCAAAAGGCGTATAGCCTTGGGAAGCGGTGTTCAGGTTCAAGAGGTTAATCAGTTTTTGAAGTCCTTTGAGCAAATGCAGAAGCTTATGAAACAATTTAGCAATCCAAAGAAAATGAAACGAGCTATGGGCGGTTTCGGTAAATTCTTAAGATAGCATTAATATAATAATTGTTTAATATATTTTTGGAGGTGAATTTTAAATGGTAAAAATTCGTTTAAAGAGAATGGGTGCTAAGAAGGCTCCTTTCTACAGAGTGGTAGTTGCAGATTCCAGATATCCGAGAAATGGCAGATTTATCGATGAAATCGGTACATTTGACCCCAAGACAGACCCGTCGACAATCAACATAGACGCCGAGAAGGCTCAGAAGTGGATTGGAAACGGTGCACAGCCTACGGATACCGTTAAAGAATTGCTTAAAATCAGCGGTATTATAAAATAAGCTTCATGGAGGTTCGGTTTATGAAAGAATTATTGGAATACATCGCAAAATCACTGGTTGATTTTCCTGATGATGTAAGTGTAACCGAAATTGAAGGCGAACATTCGACTGTACTGGAGCTTCGCGTTAATGAGGCAGACATGGGCAAGGTTATTGGTAAGCAGGGTAGAATCGCAAAGTCAATCCGCTCTGTTATGAAATCGGTTGCCGCTAAAGCCAATAAACATGTTTCGGTTGAAATTGTTCAATAAGTTCACCATTGGTATGAGGCTGAGTTTTCAGCCTCATATTTTAAATGGGTGAGTTTTAATTATTTTATGGGAGAATACTATGGATAATTACATTGAAGTCGGTCAAATAGTAAATACTCATGGCTTAAAGGGAGAGATAAAGGTTAATCCTTGGACAGATTTTCCGGATATTTATTCTTCGTTTGACAGTGTATTTACAGGTGACGGTATCGAGTATAAAATAATCGGCGTCAAATATCAGAAGGGATGTGTGCTTCTGAAACTTGACGGCGTCAGCAATATAGATGATGCACAAAGAATGAGGGGAAATACCTTGTATGTACCCCGTGTGCTGTTTGATTCATTGCCGGAGAATACGTATCTTATCGCAGATATAATAGGTCTTTCGGTGAAGGATGCTGATAAGGAATACGGCGTTATTTCCGATGTAATCACCACCGGAAGCAATGACGTGTATGTCGTAAAGGGTGAGGAATATCCTCAGCTTCTCATTCCGGCGATAAAAGACGTAGTAAAAGAGATAAATGTAGAAAAAGGATATGTTTTGGTTGATATTCCGAAGGGACTTATCGGTTAGGCGGTAAAATGAAATTTCATATACTTACACTTTTTCCCGAAATGTTCGAGCCGGTGTTCCATTCCAGTATGCTCGGAAGAGCGGAGAAAAAAGACATCATAAAATTTAATACAGTGAATATTCGTGATTTTGCCGATAATAAGCACAATCGTGTGGACGATTACCCATACGGCGGCGGCAGAGGAATGGTGATGCAGGCACCGCCCATATATGCCGCTTATGAAAGCGTGTGTGCACAGTGCAGTCAAAAGCCGCATGTCGTGTATATGTCGCCGAAGGGAGCAGTGCTTAATCAGGCAGCCGCAGTAAGACTCAGTCGACTTGAGGAGATAGTTATACTATGCGGTCACTACGAGGGAGTAGACCAGAGAATTATAGATGAAATAGTCGATGAGGAGATATCGATAGGAGATTATGTTTTGACGGGCGGTGAGATTCCCGCCATGGTCCTGGTGGATACTGTGAGCAGAATGCTTGAGGGTGTGCTTTCAAATGAGGACAGCTATACGGATGAGTCGCACTATAACGGCCTTTTGGAGTATCCGCAGTACACACGTCCGCCTGAGTTTCACGGCGCTAAGGTTCCCGAGGTGCTTTTGAGCGGAAATCACGCTCTTATATCAAAATGGCGCTATGAATCAGCACTTGAGGAAACGAAAAAAAAGCGTCCTGATATGTATGAACGAGTAAAAAAACAAAATCTGTAAAAAAACACTTGCTTTTTTACGGATTATGTGATAAAATATCTAATTGTATACGGACGGTCCTCTGCAAATATCCGTCATATTTCGGATAAATGAGCTTTGCAAGAACGTCTACGGAGAGAGGAGGATAAAAGAAATGGATATTATTGAAAGCTTAACAAGCGAACAGATAAGAACAGACCTTCCCGAGCTTTGCATAGGTGACACCGTAAAGGTCCACGTGCTTATCAAAGAAGGTTCAAGAGAAAGAATCCAGGTGTTTGAGGGAACTATCATTTCCAAGAAGCACAGCGGTATTGCCGAAACATTTACTGTAAGAAGAGTTTCCTACGGCGTTGGTGTAGAAAGAACCTTCCCGGTAAATTCTCCTAAGCTTGCTAAAATCGAAGTTGTGAGAAAAGGTAAAGTAAGAAGAGCTAAACTTTACTATCTGCGCGACAGAATAGGCAAAGCAACAAGAGTTAAAGAAAGAATATAATTTCTTTTTTGTAAAGAGGGTTTATCCCTCTTTACAATTAACGCACACATGCTATGGACATTTTTTGACCATAGCTTTTATGCTATTTTTAAGAAATATGGAGGGGTTAGAATGGACGAATTAAATAATGTTGAGCAGACAACCGAAGCTGAATCCGACAAACCGGTCAACTGGAAAAAAGAAGCTTTTGATTGGGTGTTTTCGATAGCTGTAGCATTGGTTATCGCGATGCTTATAAGACATTTTGTCTTTACTATAGTAAAAGTAGACGGTCCGAGTATGAATCCTACTTTGACGCATGGTGACAGATTGTTTACAAGAAGACTGATGTATAATCCGGCTGTAGGCGATGTTATTATTTTCCGTCCGCCGAACAGTCCGTCAACTCCGTATGTCAAAAGAATTATTGCACTTGAGGGACAGACGGTGGATATAGACCCTGCGACAGGTGCTGTAAGTGTGGACGGTAAGGTGTGTGATGAGCCGTATATAAAAGAGCCTATCACTCGCATGGGAGATATGGAATTTCCGTACACAGTTCCGAAGGATTGTGTTTTTGTCCTGGGAGATAACCGCAATAACAGTCATGACAGCCGCGACACGGATGTTGGAGCTGTTCCTGAGGAGAACATTATAGGTAAGGCGCAGTTCAGACTTTTGCCGTTTAACACCTTTGGTTCTATTTATAAATAAAAGCAAGATACACATGCATATATGGGCGATGTGGTTTATCCTATGTTTTTGATGTCAGTGTAAGATACTTTCGAAAACACTGAATAACAGGGCTTTGTTCTTTAGTTAAATAATCAATCTTTGACACTGTTTATTAAGGCAGTGTCAAATTTGTCTTTGAGAAGTGTTTTGTTGTAAGATTAATTACTCGCATTTCGGTATTCATCTGCGATTTTATGAAGCTGTCCGACAGTGCGTCTGAAATTCATTTTTAAAATTAGAGTGGTGATAATATGAATGAAAATAATGCAAATATAAACTGGTTTCCTGGACACATGACAAAAACCAGACGTGTAATGGAGCAGACTCAAAAGCTCATTGATATAGTAATAGAGCTTGTCGATGCCCGCCTTCCGCAGAGCAGCAGAAATCCGTCGATTGATGAGATTTTCCCTTCAAAGCCAAGACTTTTGGTTTTGAATAAAGCGGATATTGCTGATGAAGCCTTGAATCGTGAATGGGAAAGCAGCTTCAGAAAGCATGGCTTGTACGTTAAGTCGGTATCATCAACAATGGGAAAATCACTGAACGGGATTTTTGCTGATTGCAAGGAAATACTTAAGGAAAAAATCGAGCGCGACAGGCAGAGAGGTCTTGTAAACCGCCCGATTAAAATTATGGTCGTGGGAATACCGAATGTGGGAAAATCCTCATTTATAAATAAGCTTGCCGGAAGAAAAAGTGCCGTAACGGGCGACCGCCCCGGAGTTACCCGCGGTCAACAGTGGATAAGACTTAAAAACGGATTTGAGATATTGGATACGCCGGGAATACTTTGGCCTAAGTTTGAGGATGCGGCTGTCGGCGAAAAGCTCGCCTTTACCGGTGCAATTAAGGATGAAATCCTCGATACGGAGTATATAGCGGTGAAGCTGATAAGCTTTTTGGGAAGGAATTACCCCGATGCTCTTGCCGAAAGGTACAAGATGCAGGATTTTGAAAACCTTGACGGATATGAGCTTTTGCAGCTCATGGGTAAAAAACGCGGCTTTATAATATCCGGCGGTGAAATAGATACAGAAAGAGCTGCGAAGATACTTTTGGATGAATTTCGCGGAGCGAAGCTCGGCAGAATTACTTTGGAAAGCCCTAGGGATATTACTTGATTTTCGGGAGATTGAAAAAATGGCAGAAATAATAAATATGTTTGATAAAATTGAAATGCTTGAATATGAAAATAAATATTATTCAAAAGGCTGTAAATATATAGCAGGTGTGGATGAAGTCGGACGAGGACCGCTTGCCGGTCCTGTGGTTGCAGCGGCGGTTGTTTTCAAAAAAGATTTCTATATGCCGCAAATTAATGACTCAAAGAAGCTGTCCGAGAAAAAGCGTGAACAGCTGTTTGATATCATAAAAGAAAATGCGTTAAGCTACAGCATTGCCTTTGTAGATGAAAAGGAGATTGACGAGCTGAATATCTTAAATGCTACGCTTAAGGCTTTTGAAAAGGCGGTAAACGGCTTGGATGTGGTTCCCGATATTACGCTTATAGACGGAAACAGATGCGGTGACTTTCCTACACCGGTTGAAACAATAGTTAAGGGTGATTCAAAAAGCATGTCGATAGCCGCAGCATCTATCCTGGCGAAGGTGGCAAGGGACAGATACATGACGGAGCTGGATGAGCTGTACCCGATGTATAATTTCAAAAAAAATAAGGGTTACCCTACGGCGGAGCATACTCAAGCCATAATTAAGTACGGTCCCAGTCCGGTGCACAGACTGACATTCAAGAGAGTTAAGGAGTATGTGAGATGAATACCGTACAAACGGGAAATTACGGTGAAAATCTGGCGTGCGAATATTTGCGCAAAAAGGGTTATAAAATAATAAGGAGAAATTTCAGGGCTGCAAGCGGTGAAATCGATATTATCGCTATGATTGACAAAAGGCTATGCTTTGTGGAGGTAAAGACCAGAAAAAACGACAAATTCGGATATCCGTCGGATGCTGTTAATTACCGTAAGCAGAAAAAGATTATAAATACCGCCAAGGCGTTTATAATGCAGTTTTTTGATTATGACGAGATTTCTTTTGACATATGTGAGGTGTACACCGAAAGCGGTATTGTAAATTATATCGAAAATGCATTTTGCTGAGGGGATGTTTTATTGAAGTATTTTGATTGCCATTGTGATACGCTTCTTAAAATGTTTGCGGCGAAAAAGAGCTTTTACAATAACGGCTTTGACTGCGACAGGGAACTGATAAGGGATGGTGATGAAGCTCATATCGTGTATGCCGTGTTCAATGACGGTAGCTTCAAACGGGATGATATGTTGAAAATAACAGAATATTATAACAGCCGCCTCGGTGAGATAAAAAACGGAAAGGCATATCTGTCGATAGAGGGACTGGGAAATCAGCCCGATTTTGAACTTAGTGATATATCACTTTATAAGAGCCGCGGCGTTCGCATGATGTCGCTTACATGGAATAATGACAATCCTCTGTGCGGCGGAATCGAAAATAATTCATATGGTCTAACTTCATTGGGAAAATCTGCGATAAGCGAAATGAAAAGGCATGGAATCATAGCGGATGTGTCACACAGCTCCGACAGAGGGTGCTTTGATATAATATCACTTTTCGGATGCGGTGTCTGTGCCAGTCATTCAAACGCAAGAGTTATATGTGCCAATCCGCGTAACCTCACCGATGAACAAATTAAAATGATATCCGAAGGCGGCGGTGTGGTGGGTATAAACCTGTATTCACCTTTTCTTTCGGATAAAGACGCTTCTATTGATGGTGTGCTTCGTCATATGGAGCATTGCCTGAGCATCGGCGGAGAACATTCGGTCGGAATAGGCAGTGACTTTGATGGAATGAATTTAAAACCGACAGGGATTGCAAATTGCGGTGACATACACAAAATTTATGACATTCTTTTGGCAAAAAAATATAGCAAATCCTTCATTAATTCGGTGTTTTTTGATAATTTCAGCGAAATATTTAAAAAATATGAATTATGAGCGCAAAAAACTTGCATTTTTTGCGCTTGTATGGTAGAATGTATATCATGGACATGATGTGAATTTTTTACAAGCAAAGAGGGCATAACGTTACGGCATTTTCGGCAAAACACAGTTTTGCGCCGAAGCGTCCGAATATCGGGATGCAATCGTCCAATTAAAAGGCAAAATGGAGGAATTTAGAATGGAACTTTCAAATAAATTTAAAAGCATTGCGCCGTCACCGACACTGCTTATTGACTCGAAATTTAAGCAGATGAAGGCAGACGGTATGGATGTAGTGGGCTTTGGCGCCGGCGAGCCTGACTTTGATACTCCTCAGAATATCAAGGATGCCGCTATAAAGGCTATTAACGAGGGCAAGACAAAGTATACCCCGGCTTCGGGTACACCGTCCTTGAAAAAGGCAGTGTGTGATAAATTTATGAGAGATAACGGTCTTTCATACACTCCCGAGCAGATAGTGGTAAGCAATGGTGCAAAGCACTCGCTTATAAATGCTTTCGGTGCTATCTTGAATCCGGGCGATGAAGTTATAATTCCGGCTCCGTATTGGGTGAGCTATCCTGAAATGGTAAAATACAATGACGGTGTTCCGGTAGTCCTGCATACTCAGGAAAAGGACGGCTTTAAGATTTCGGCGGAGGATTTGGACAAAGCCATTACACCGAAAACGAAGGCTTTCGTACTGAACAGTCCCTGCAACCCCACAGGTATGCTCTATACAAGGGAGGAGCTTGAGGCGATAGCGAAGGTCGTTTTAAAGCATGGTATATATGTTATATCCGATGAGATATATGAGCATTTGGTTTATGATGATGCCAAGCATGTAAGTATAGCTTCTTTAAGCGATGAAATAAAGGATTTGACAATTATAATTAACGGCGTATCAAAAACGTACGCCATGACAGGCTGGAGAATAGGCTATACCGCATCAAATGCTCAAATCGCAAAGCTTATGAGCAATATCCAGAGTCATACCACATCGAATCCGAATACCATCGCACAGGCAGCTGCCGAAGCGGCTTTAAACGGTCCTGCCGATGACTTGGAAATGATGCGCAGAGCATTTGATGAAAGAAGAAAATACATGGTTGAGCAGATTAACTCAATCGATGGTGTAAGCTGTATCATGCCCCAGGGTGCATTTTATGTAATGATGAATATAAGCCGCCTTATAGGAACCGAGATACGCGGTAAAATGATAAACAGTGCGGACGACTTTGCACAGGTTTTCCTTGATGAGGAGCTCGTGGCGGTAGTTCCCGGAAACGGATTTGAAGCACCTGAATTTGTGAGATGGTCATATGCCACAAGCCTTGATAATATAAAGGAAGGCATAAACAGACTTAAAAAGCTTTTGAACAATTAAAATAACAAAGGTTGTCGCAAGGCAGCCTTTAATTATGAATAAATAAAATTTTACGGCTCACGATATAAAAATATGATTGTCGGGATTGCCGTGTTTTTCGAGAGGAGAGTACCTGTATGTACGATAAATATGAAAGTCCGCTTTGCACAAGGTATGCAAGCGACGAAATGCAGTTTTTATTTTCACCCGATAAAAAGTTTAAAACTTGGAGAAAGCTCTGGATTGCCCTGGCGGAAGCGGAAAAAGAGCTTGGCTTGGATATAACCGACGAACAGATTGACGAGCTTAAGAAAAATGCCGATGATATTAACTATGACGTTGCAAAGGCGAGAGAAAAGGAAGTTCGTCACGATGTTATGAGCCATGTTTACGCATACGGTGTGCAGTGCCCCAAGGCAAAGGGAATCATACATCTCGGAGCTACAAGCTGCTATGTGGGAGATAATACCGATGTCATTATCATGACTGAGGCGCTTGAACTTGTCAGAAAAAAGGTACTCAACGTCATTTCGCTTTTGTCGGAATTTGCCTTGAAATATAAAGATATGCCGACATTGGGATTTACACATTTCCAGCCGGCTCAGCTTACTACGGTGGGAAAAAGAGCCACACTTTGGATACAAGACCTCATGATGGATTATGAGGATATATGCTATCAGCTCTCAAAGGCAAAGCTGCTCGGTTCAAAGGGTACTACCGGAACACAGGCAAGCTTTTTGGAGCTCTTTAATGGTGACCATGAAAAGGTTAAAAAGCTTGATATGCTTATTGCAGAAAAGATGGGATATAAGAATGTATTCCAAGTGTCCGGACAGACATATTCCAGAAAGCTTGATTCGCAGATGCTCAACGTCTTGAGCCTTGTGGCGCAGAGTGCATATAAATTCAGCAATGATATAAGACTTTTGCAGAATTTAAAGGAAATAGAAGAACCGTTTGAAAAGAGCCAGATAGGCTCCTCCGCAATGGCGTATAAAAGAAATCCGATGCGTTGTGAGAGAATATCGTCACTTGCGAGATATGTAATAGTAGATGCCGTAAACCCAGCAATTACAGCATCAACACAGTGGTTTGAGAGAACTCTCGATGACAGTGCGAATAAGCGTATCTCTGTAGCGGAGGCATTCTTGGCTGTGGATGCGATTTTGAATATATACATAAACGTTGTGGACGGCTTGGTGGTTTATCCTAAGGTTATCCAGCAACACATAGATAATGAACTGCCGTTTATGGCGACCGAAAACATCATGATGAATGAGGTTAAAAAGGGCGGCGACAGACAGGAGCTTCATGAAAGGATAAGAGTTCACTCTATGGAAGCCGGCAAAACCGTAAAGGTCGAAGGAAAGAAAAACGACCTTATTGAGCGTATCGCGGCAGACCCGAGCTTCAGTGCCGATGAAAATGAGCTCAGAGATGTGCTTAAAAGTGAAAATTACATCGGACGTGCACCGCAGCAGACAGAGGAATATATTGCTAATTGCGTAAAGCCTGTTTTGGAAGAAAACAAGGATATTCTCGGCTATAAATCAGAGCTTTCAGTGTGATGGTAAATATTTATGGTTAGATTTTTGGTAGTCCGTCATGGGCAGAGCCTGGGCAATGCGGGCGGAGTGTTCGTCGGGCAAAATGATGTCGATTTGTCACCGTTGGGACATATTCAGGCGGATATAACCGGTGAGTACCTTAAAGATAAAAGGGTAGATGTCGTATGTTCGAGTGATTTAAGCCGTGCACACCACACTGCCGAGCATATAGCCGCACATTGTAGGACAGATTTGATAAGCAGTAAAAATCTCCGCGAGATAAATGCCGGTTTGTGGCAGGGTAAGACCTTTGATTATTTGGAAAATAATTTTAAAAATTATAAGGTTTGGTTAAACGATATTGGCAATGCAAGCTGCGATGGCGGCGAAACAGTAAAACAGCTTCAAAATCGGATTTCGGCGGAGTTTAAAAGCATTGCCGAAAAAAATGAAGGTAAAACGGTCTGCGTGGTAACTCATGCGGCACCGATAAGAGTTATGGAGTGTATGTGGCGAGGTCTTCCGATTGAGAAAGCCTCGTCAATAAGCTGGGTTTCAAATTGCTCGGTCACCTCTGTAATTTACGAATCGGGTGAAGCAAGGCTTGAATGTGTCGGCTATGATGAGCATTTGACCGACTGTAAAAGCGGATTT
Source organism: uncultured Oscillospiraceae bacterium (assembly GCA_964423705.1). Classification (GTDB taxonomy): domain Bacteria; phylum Bacillota; class Clostridia; order UMGS1810; family UMGS1810; genus CAKSIN01. The sequence continues at coordinate 27,946 of CAYRGA010000006.1, read as the reverse complement.
CCGTCGAATGTTTAAAAAAAGCATTGCAAAAGTGAAAGATTGATAGTATAATGTATATATCTTCATTACTTGGAGGTTAATATGGATAAGGTCAATATATTGGGCGTTCGTGTTGATAAATATACTATCGGCGAAGCGGCAGATAAAATTTATGAATATATGAAAAACGGCGATAAACGCAAATGCGTTTATACGCCAAATTCCGAAATAATAATGATGGCATACAAGGATAAAGGCTTTTGTGAGATCCTGAACAGTGCAGATATCCTTTCCGCCGACGGAATCGGTGTGGTGTATGCATCAAAAATTTTGAAAAATCCCATTAAGGAAAGGGCGGCAGGCTTTGACATTGCTTGCGAATCGCTAAAAAAAATGGCTCAGAGCGGAATGAGCGTGTATCTGTTCGGAGCAAAGCCCGGAGTGGCGGATGCTGCGGGCGAGAAAATGAAAGAAAAATATCCGGGAATTAAAATTGCCGGAACAGCAGACGGATATTTCGATAAAGAAAAGGAACAGCTTCTCATACAGGATATAAATTCAAAAAAGCCGGATATGCTTTTCGTGTGCCTTGGCGCACCGAAACAGGAAAAGTGGATTTCCGAGCATAAGGATGAACTTGATTTCGGTGTATGTATGGGAATAGGCGGTACTTTGGATGTATTCGCGGGTACGGCGAAGCGCGCACCGGTATTTTATCAGAAGCTTGGAATCGAGTGGCTGTACAGGCTTGTGAAAAATCCGAGCAGAATAGGGCGTATGATGGTTTTGCCGATATTTGGCTTTACGGTTATGTTTAAGGGTAAAAAATATACACAGGAGTGATATTGATGAATGTTGAATTGCTTCAGTATAATCCCGACTGTGAAAAAATAATTGCGGCGGCAGCGAAGCTCTGTTATTCATCGTCGAAAATAGAGGGCATTTTGAACGGTTTGGATGAAGAAAATACAAAAAGCTTTATAGAAAGACTTATGAGCATGGGACATGAAAGTCCTATTGAGCATATAGCGTTTACATTTGGAATCGAAGGAGTTTCCAGAAGCCTGCTTGCCCAGTTTACAAGGCATCGTATGGCAAGCTACAGTGTTAAATCTCAGCGCTATGTAAACGAAGCGAAATTTGAATATGTGATTCCTCCGGAAATAGAAAAGAATCCGACGACAAAAAAGCTTTTTGAAGAAGCTATGGCAGACGATGTTAAAAAGTATAACGCCATTGCCGATGTGCTGGCAAAAAAACACTGTGAGGAGTTTGTTGCACAGGGTAAGGACGATAAAACCGCAAAGAGATTGGCTGAAAAAAAGGCTATCGAGGATGCACGCTACGTGTTGCCGAATGCTTGTGAAACGAAGATAATAGCTACCTTTAACGCCAGAAGCCTTTTGAATTTCTTTAATGAACGTTGCTGCGAAAGAGCTCAGTGGGAAATACGCGATATGGCTTGCAGAATGCTTAAATTGGTGAAAGAAGTTGCACCTACAGTGTTTAAATATGCGGGTCCTCCGTGCGTTTCGGGAGCATGCCCCGAGGGACAGATGAGCTGCGGAAAAGCAGCTGAAAAAAGAAAAATGTTTTTAGAATAATAAAAAAGTGTGGTGTGAACCGCACCGCACTTAAATATGCGCTTGTAGCTCAGCGGATAGAGCACCGGCCTCCGACGCCGGGTTGTCGTAGGTTCGATTCCTATCAAGCGCGCCAAAATCCAAAGAACCCGAGAGGGAACTTTGGATTTTATAAT